>JALTEO010000264.1 GCA_027073875.1 Bacteroidales bacterium | reverse complement strand
ATCCTGAAAATCATCTAACCACTGCATTTTAAAATCCTGTCGCACATCGCCTGAAGTCCCCGAAGGATGATAAATGCTGGCAATGGAAATATCGCCAATATCAACACGAATCATTCTTCCTTCGGCATCATATTTTTCGATTCCCATACCTTTTTCTATATGGTTGGGTTCTATCTTGGTCAGAATACCGACACCGCTATATCCTTTTTTTTGTGCAGAGAACCAATAGGAATGATATCCCAACGATTTGAATAATGCAGCGTCTATTTGTTCTTCTTGTGCTTTTGTTTCCTGAATACAAACCACATCGGGATTTTCTTCTACCAACCAATCGGCAAAACCTTTTTTTATGGCTGCCCTGATTCCGTTTACATTGTATGAGATAATTTTCATCGGTTTTTTTTACAAAGTAACAGTTTTTTTTGAAAGATGTTTTCAAAAATTAGTTCAAAGTTTATAAAGTTGAAAGTTTATAAAGTAATTAGTGCTGTCATGCTGAACGGAGTGAAGTATCTCATCATTGATGCAGCTTGTTACTATACTTATTTTTTGTTTTTGTTTCATCTGTTTTTTTGTTGCTGGTTGTTTTTATCATTCATCTGTGTCTCATCTATAATTAAGGTTTAGTAAAGTTTCCATTCATTAATATATTATCGCATTAACACATTAGCACATTATTTATTCGTAATTGATAATTATCCCAAGGAACACCTTTGGCATTAATTATTTTCCATAGTTTTTTTGAGCGTCCTCGTACTTTAAAGTGAAGCATTTTCCGGATTAGACAAAAAAAAAGACCTGCCAAGCAGGTCCTTTTCCCTTAGTCATAAAAAAAAATTTATTCTACATCTGACCAGTTTTTACCGGCTTTAATCCTGTAAAGTTGCATTTCAGATATCCCGAATTGTTTTGCCAACATTTTAACTCTGGTTTTGCGAGTTGGGTCATTTAATTTTTTCTTAATTAAACGAACTTGACTTTCTGTCAATTTAGAATACCGGCGAATACCTTTTTTCGGTTGGTAGTTAGGATCTTTTCTGACATGTTCCCGTCTTTCGTCTTTAGTTGCCCATGCAAGGTTCTTGTAATAGTTGTTGCTACGATTAAAATCTTTGTAAATAATTTTGGTAGCATCAGCTTTTTTGTTCTTAGGCAAGAAATGACGAGCTACTACTTCACCGATTAACATGGTAAACGGTTTCCCGTCTTTGTCACGCAATACGATATAAGGAGTACCCTTAATAACGCTATGCTTTAAAAGTTTAGGGACTTTACGGTTGTGGGAAAAACTTTTTACCCGTCCGTAGTTGGAAATAAGATATCCGCTTCTAGGATTGAAACCTTCATATTTCAAAGGTTTCCACTCTTCATTCCAATAGGTTTTTTCTTCTTTTTTTGTCATGTGCTTGAATTTAGTTTGTTATTTCAGCACAAAGATACAGCAAGTTTATGAAAAGACAAATTTTTTAACATTTTTTTGCAAAAAATTATGATTTTTTGCCATTATACTCATCAGAAACCGATAATTTTTTTCTGCCTTTTGCTCTACGACGCTTGATAACATTCTGTCCATTAGCGGTTGACATTCTTTCACGGAATCCATGTTTATTTTTTCTTTTTCTATTGGAAGGTTGATAAGTTCGTTTCATTTCGTATGGTTTTTTAAAATGGAGTGCAAAGGTAATAATTATTTTTCTTGTACAAGAAACCTTCAAAAGTTTTTAAAAAAAATTACACCTTTTTAACCCGCTTTATTCATACAAGAATGTAATGAATTGTATGAATGTGCGATGAATGGCAGATGCTAATAACCTGAGTTCGACATAATAAATGAATCACAGAGAGCAAATAGGGATTAAAATTTTGAAAAGAAGTCTTGCAGTCATAACGGGTTATTACAAAAGACTTCTTTTTAAAAGATTTTTTCTATTTGCTTTCCCTATAGGGCTTTATGATATTTCCCTTATACTTCCTCATATTTTATTGGATTATCCCGATAGTCCTTCAAAAATATGACTTGCCTAAGAAAAATATCAAAAAGCTGTGAGTATTTCTTATATCGAATTCAGGTTAATAATCTATTAAATGACACGATAAATAAGACTATTATGTTGACTGTAACTGTTGTCGGCTTATAATATGACAAACTTTTCCCTTTTATTCCAATGTAATTCCCGACAGCTCCAATTGATACATATGCGGCCAGTTTTTGCCGGTAACCAAAAATATTTTCCGGTCATTATCCCAAGCAATACCATTAAGTACATCGGTTTGTGGTGTGCGTTCATCATCAGGTAAAAGCCCTTTGAGGTTTATCTTATGTGTTACGGCACCTGTCTTCGGGTCAATTATCACAATATCATCTGTTTGATACACATTGGCAAAGATTTGCCCGTTAATATTTTCCAGCTCATTAAGATTTCTCACCGGACCTTTATCGTCAAAAACCTGAATTTTATCAATGACCGTAAACGAAGCCGGATCTAAGATATAGAGCAGGTTAGTGCCATCACTCATCAACAGACTATCGCCATAGTTAGTAATACCCCAACCCTCGGTGTCGTAAGTAAAACGATTTATCAATTTAAATGTTTCGGCATCATATTCAAATGCTTCATGCGACTGCCATGTCAATTCAATAATTTTGTTTTTATAGGCAACAATACCTTCACCGAAAATATCGTGTGGCAAGCTGTAAGTCTTGATAACTTCGTTCTTTGCCAAATCAATCTTTTGCAGTGACGATTGCCCCCATTGTCCGGTACCTTCAAATAAAAAACCGTCTTTGAAAAATAAACCTTGTGTATATGATTTAACATTGTGGGGAAAAGTTTTTACCACTTTCCAAGTAATTATTTTTGGTGATGCATTATTTAACAAGGTGTAGCGATAGGTATCCACTTCTTTATCTTTTCCGAAATAAGAAAAAAACATCAGTGTATGATTTCCCAATTTTTGTGTTCCGGTATAAAACGGAAATTTCCCGTCTGAAAAGTTTATTTTCCCCGATTTTCTGCCGTCAACAAATAAGATGATGGAGTCAGGAGCAGTATTCCCGGCAAAAGAAAATTTCCCTTGCAAAGTATCTGCCAATTTAAAAAGCATATCTCCTTTTTCAGTGTTGAACGATACATTATTAATCACTTTTGTCCGGTTGTCGTTAAAATTATTTTGATTGTTGTGATGATTATCCTCGTGTGTACACGACACCGTCAACATCAAAGACAATAATAAAACAGCTGATAATTTACTTATATTTCTGAGTTTATAACATAAAGGTAAGTAACACAATATGGTCTTCTTTTGTTCGTCACCCCTCTGTGTCTCCCCATCAAGGAGAGAATTCCTCCCTTGAGGGAGGATTAAGGTGGGTGATTTCTCGCTTTTCATCATAGTAATCACATATTTATATAATTTGCTATATTCTTGCATAACATCAATATTTTTACGAACATACGCATAATAACCATAAAATCAAATATTTGCACAATACTACATTATCACTTTCTGACAAGTGTTAAATCGTTGGTAAATAGGCGATTATGAGACTGTGAAATTCAATAATTTATTCATCCTCAGCTACAATTAAGAAATAATTTTTCTTGCCTTTTTGTACCAGTAAATATTTATCCCGTATCAAATCGTTTTTTCCAACAGTTTGCTCTACCGAGGCAACTTTCTCTTTATTCAGACTGATACCATTTCCTTTGATAAGTCGCCGTAATTCACCTTTCGATTTTTCGATACCTACACCGGCAATCATATCTACAATGTTTATTGGTGTGGTTAATTGTGATTTTGATAGTGAGAATCGGGGTACGCCTTCAAAAACATCAAGAAAAGTTTTCTCATCAATTTTGGCAAGGATGTCGCTCGATTGTTTGCCGAAAAGAATAGCCGATGCTTCCTGAGCCGCCGTCAAATCGTCTTTGGAATGAACCATTACGGTAATTTCTTCTGCCAATCGTTTTTGCAGTAACCGCCGTTCGGGTGCTGTTTGGTGTTCGGCAACCAATGCTTCAATTTCGTCTTTTCCAAGAAGTGTAAAAATCTTAATATATTTTTCCGCATCGGTATCCGACACATTCAGCCAGAATTGGTAAAATTTATAGGGCGAAGTTTTTTCAGGGTCTAACCAAATGTTGCCCGACTCTGTTTTACCGAACTTTTTCCCATCGGACTTGGTAATCAACGGACAAGTAACACCGTGTGCTTCACCACCTTCCTTGCGACGAATCAGCTCAATACCACTGGTGATATTTCCCCACTGGTCGGAACCACCAAATTGTAACCGGCAATTTTTGGTACGATACAGGTGCCAGAAATCGGTTGCCTGAACCAGCTGATACGAAAATTCGGTAAATGACATTCCCGTTTTGGCATCGGTACTCATTCGTTTTTTTACGGAATCCTTTGCCATCATATAGTTTACGGTCATGTGCTTTCCGATTTCGCGGATAAACGACAAGAACGAAAAATCTTTCATCCAGTCGTAATTATTTACAATCTCAGCTCCTGAGGTGTTTTTTTCAGAGAAGTCTAAGAACTGTTGTAATTGTTTCTTTATACCTTCCTGATTTTTGCGTAGTGTTTTTTCGTCCAGCAAATTTCGTTCTTCCGATTTGCCGGAAGGGTCACCAATCATTCCCGTAGCTCCACCAACAACCAAAATTGGTTTGTGTCCGAAGCGTTGAAAGTGTTTTAATATCATTACCGATACTAAATGACCAATATGTAAAGAATCTGCCGTAGGGTCAATACCGACATACGCTGAAATTTGTTTTTCGGTAAGTAATTTTTCGGCTCCGGGCGTATAATCTTGTAGCATTCCACGCCACCGGAGTTCATCAAGAAAGTTCATTTGGTTTTGAGTTTTGTTTAGCGACAAAATTATTCATTATCTTAAGAAACTGCTCTTTCTTTCTGCGAGAAATTGGAATTTTTAGTCCATTTTTCATTTCAATGATTGCACCATCTTTACTGCAAAACCGACCAACATATTGTAGATTAACAATATAAGAATTATGTGGGCGATAGAAATCATAAGACTGAAATAAGCTTTCGTATTCTTTAAGATTTTTCGAGAGAATAATTTTTCGTCCATTGGTTTGATGGATGACAGAATAACTGCCTTCTGCTTGGACACAAATAATTTCATCAACATCAATATAATTAATGCCTTCGAAATTAGAAACTGCTATTTTTTTCGGTTTCTTTGATAAGACATTCTCCATCAGCACTTCCATATTAATATCTTGCCGTTTCCCGCGACGATTCTTAACTTTACGAACGGCTGTTATCAGTTCATCCTGATCTACGGGCTTTAACAGATAATCCACAGCACTGAATCGAAATGCATTGATGGCAAATTCATTATGTGCTGTAACAAAAATTACATCAAACTCCCGTTGTGGAAAAAATCCAAGAAGCTCAAAGCCGGTTCCTCTCGGCATTACCACATCCAAGAAAACCAAATCAGGTTCTTCATCAATAATAATTTCTTTAGCTTCAAATATCCCCGTTGCCTTACCAACAATCTCTACATCAGGACAATAGTTTTGTAACAAAAACTCAAGTGTTTGTATTGCATCAATTTCATCATCTACAATAATTGCTCTCATTGTCAATATATTTGTGGTATCATTATTATCACTTTTGTTCCGGATGGTTCTCCGGTTTCTTCATCCGTTTTATCTATAAACCGAACTGAAAATTTCTTTTTAAAAATTTTTGACAAAGTTTCTAATCTTTTTTCAATAAATTGATTTCCAAGCGATTTTTTTTCTCTGTTGCGTTCCATCTCCTGTGCTTTTTTTCGACCAACTCCATTATCTTCTACAACAATTTGAATCGCATCTTTTAATAATTTAAAATCAATACAGATTTTACCTCTTTTATCTTCTGCATTTAAAAATAATACCCCGTGGTTCAGTGCATTTTCAACAAAAGGTTGAAGTAAAAATGAAGGCATCTTATATTGAAGGGTATTAATCTGTTTATCTACATTTATTTCAAAGTCAAAAATATTTTTAAAACGGAATTGTTCAATTTCCATATATAATTTTAAGGCATCTAACTCTTTTTGAATTACCAGTTGAGTGTGTAAAGAGTTTTCGAGGAACCGCCGGAGCACATTTGAGAACTTACCAAGATTTTTAATGGCATCTACTTTTTGGTCGGAAATTAAATGACTTTGCAGAGAGTTCAGAAAATTAAAAATAAAGTGAGCATCAATTTGACGAACAAGTGCCTTGTCTTTAAACATAAGCATTTGTGCTTCGTATTTACTTTTTCGTTTCCACTGTAATAAGATTATTATCTCAATAATGGCAATAACAAAAAAGACGATTGCCAAAATAAAAATTAACAAGTAGTGATTCTCAAGGAATTGTGTCATTCTATCCATCGTTTAAGTGCTCGTTTGGCATAAAAATCACAGAATTTATTTTCCGGTGTTTCGGCATGTCCTTTAATCCAGCCAAATTGAACAATTTTTCCAACGGTCAAAGATAAGAATTTTTTCCAAATTAGAATGTTTTTTGCTTTTGTCCCATTGGCAGTCATCCAGTTATTTATTTGCCAGTAAAAAATCCATTCGGTAATTCCTTTTTTAACATAGCGGCTATCGGTATAAAGCAAAATAGATGAAAAATTATTAACCAATTCCAGTGCTTTTACGGCAGCCAATAATTCAACTTCATTATTATTTTGGGCTTTTACTGTTTGTGTAAATAAATTCAGTTGACTTTTTTTATTTTTGACAATAACAGCAAAAGCACCTTTTTTCTTTTGTTCATTAAACGACCCGTCGGTAAAAACAGTTATTTCTGCCGAAACTGATGTGGTAAAAGAACAATCTATTTCTTTCCCCCGATGATCAAAAGTGATTATTTTCCGGTTATTATTGAAATCCAGCATATTCTTATTTTCCCATATCACAAATTTAAGTTGAAAACCTTCAAAAAAAGTTTCGGGCTTTTTGTTGTGTAAGATTTTTCGAAACTGATATTCGTGTTTTTGTAAGAATAATGATAGCTTGTCGTTTTTCAAAAAAGTTAGTGTTTTTTCTTCACGGTCAAAAAGAATCTGTGTTTCCTGTTTCCCGCCAATAATAGAAATCAGATAACCATCTCGTATTT
>JALTEO010000263.1 GCA_027073875.1 Bacteroidales bacterium | reverse complement strand
CCGCCATGTGGTTAAACAAATCAAATTAGCCGAAAATTCCGAACTCATTTACCTTGGCGACTGGCTCAATAATTTTTCTTACGGCGAATTTGACGGTAATAAGTTTGAGGTAAAGTTTTTTGACTAAATAAAATTACAATCTAATTAAATTTAATAGCTTTTGAAGGTTTAATGCGGGCAATAATTAATGTCGGTAAAATAAGTACCAACGAAGTAAACACCAAAGAACCGACATTGAGCAGCAGAATATGGATAAAGTTCAGATGAATGGGTACATAACTAACATAATACGATTCGGGGTCTAATTTAACCAACTTAAAATATTGTTGCAAAAAGCATAAAATGACACCTAAGATATTCCCGTAAAGCAATCCTTTGCCAACCATAATACTACCTACCTGCAAAAAGATTCTAGCCACCGACCCATTTGTCGCTCCGAGTGCTTTAAGTGTCCCAATTAAATTTGTCCGTTCCAGAATCAATATCAAAATACCCGATGACATATTGATTCCCGCTACCATTAACAACAAAATAATAATGACATATACATTGGTGTTAAACAGTTCTATCCAATCGAAAATATACGGGTATTTATCTAAAATAGTCTGTACTTTCAACCGGCTGCCATCAGGCAAAAACGAATTACCTGCCATCAAGAAAACCTGCTTATAGGCATCATCCAAATGGTCAAAATTGTCAATGGAAATTTCGAAACCGCCAACTTGATTTTTTGTCCAGTTATTAAGCTTTTGAATATGCTTGATATCCACAAAGGCAAACAATTTGTCAAATTCTTCCAATCCTGTATTGTAAATACCTTTGATAAGAAATTTCCGTATTCTCGGCGGATCCTCAATAAAATAAATAACCATTTTGTCACCTAATTTGAGATGAAGTAAATCGGCAATTTTTTTTGAGATAAGAATACCGTTATTTTTCTCAGAATCATTAATTTGTATCACCTTACCGGCAACAAGATTTTTCTTAATAAAATGCCAATCATAATCTTTATCAACACCTTTAAGGACAATACCCTGAAAATCTTTATCTGTTTTAATAATACCTGCTTTGGTGGCAAAAACCTGAATATGAGTTATCTCAGGCGACTTCTCAATACCGGGATAAAACGATTGATTTTTTGGAATAGGGATGCTTTCAAAAGAATTATTGTCATCGTAGTTAGTAATCTCAATATGAGAACCAAAACCAACAACCTTTTGACGAATCGTATCTTTAAATCCCGTAACAATGGCAACAGACAAAATCATTACAGCCATTCCCAGAGCAATGCCAACGACAGCAATATTAATGATAGGACGCGAAATCCGTGTTTCATTAACCCGCTGAAAAATTATTTTCTTCGCCGTAAAAAATTCCCAACTCATTATGGCACAAAGGTACTATTTTTGGGTAGGTAAAAAAAAAACTTTATTTTCAACCCTTCAAATTTTAAGCAAATTCTACAAATAACCTTTGTATGTTCAGGCAATTGACAATCATATCATTATTCTTCATAAGTTCTTTTTTTACAGGAAATGCCCAAAATAAGATTCTGCCCGGTGCCTATAATACCGGTGAATATTTACCTTTATTAAAAGGCAAAAATGTTATTGTGGTTGCTAACCAAACTTCTGTCATCAATCATACGCATTTAGTTGATACCTTACTGAAATCCGGCATTACTATTTTACGAATTTTCTCGCCCGAACACGGTTTTCGAGGGACTGCTTCTGCCGGAGAAAAAATAGATAACTCCAAAGACTCAAAGACCGGTTTGCCCATTATTTCGCTTTATGGCAACCATAGAAAACCAACCAAAAAGGATTTGGATTCTGCCGATATTGTCGTTTTTGACATTCAAGATGTGGGCGTTCGGTTTTACACTTATATATCTACACTTCAGTATGTTATGGAGAGTTGTGCGGAAAATAATATTCCGTTGCTGCTTTTAGACCGTCCCAACCCGAATGGTTTTTATGTGGACGGACCCGTCCTAAAACCGGACTATAAATCATTTATCGGGATGCAGCCCGTTCCGGTAGTTTACGGAATGACTATTGGCGAATATGCACGAATGCTGAATGGCGAACACTGGCTCAAAAA
>JALTEO010000262.1 GCA_027073875.1 Bacteroidales bacterium | reverse complement strand
AGAAATTCTATCAATAAGTTTTAAAATAGTTTTTCCTTAACAAAAGTTTAATAATTTTGTAAAATCAAAAGGAAAAAAACTGACACTTATGGAAATCTTAACAACCGAATTAATTCGTGAGGCAGACGCATATACCATAGCGAATGAGCCGATTAAAGCGATTGATTTAATGGAAAGGGCGGCAACCCGCCTAATGGAATGGATATTGGAAAATTATCCGAAAGGAAAATTTGCTGTTTTTGTTGGTCCCGGGAACAACGGTGGCGACGGACTGGCTTTAGCCCGTTTATTAACCGGTAAAAAGCGAAAAGTTCGCGTTTTTGAAGTCAATTTTACAGACAAACGGTCCGGCAGTTTTAAAACCAATTACAACCGGTTAAAAAAGTTAGGCGTTAAAATTGAGAAAATCTCATCGGAAGATAAATTCCCGAAATTGCTGAATTCCGAGATTATTATTGATGCCATTTTCGGGTCAGGACTGTCTCGTCCTGCAGAAGGATTGGTTGCCGGTGTCATTCAAAAAATCAACAATGATTTAAATACAATTATTTCTATTGATATTCCATCCGGATTATTTGCCGAAGACAACTCAAATAACCATGAATCGAATATTATTTTAGCAGACCATACTCTTACATTTCAGTTCCCGAAATTATCATTTCTGTTTGCTGAAAATGAGATTTTTGTCGGCGATTGGCATGTTTTGGATATTGGTTTACATCCCGATTTTATTGAATCGACAAATACGCCTTACCGGCTAATTCAATTTGAGGACATTAAGCCGTATATTATTCCACGAACACCATTTGCTCATAAAGGTGATTTTGGTCATGCGTTGTTAATTGCCGGCAGTTACGGTAAAATGGGAGCATGTATATTAGCTGCCCGGGCAGCATTACGGACAGGCGTGGGTTTGTTAACGGTACATATTCCGTCTAAAGGATACGAAGTTATCCAATCAACTGTTCCCGAAGCAATGGCTAGTATTGACCATAATGCAAAGAATTTTACATATTTACCAAGATTAAATAATTATAATGCCATTGGGATAGGTCCCGGATTGGGCGTTCACAAAAGTTCTCAGGATGCTTTTCGTATGCTGTTAGAGACAAATTCCCCATTAGTAATTGATGCCGACGGAATCAATATAATTGCTAAAAATCCTGATTGGATAAAACTAATTCCACCCGACAGTATCTTAACACCACATCCTAAAGAATTTGACAGACTAACGGGCAAAAGCAAAAATTCTTACGAACGATTACAAAAGCAAATAGCACTGGCAAAAGACATAAAATCGGTTGTAATTGTTAAAGGTCATTTTACGGCAATTGCCTTACCCGATGGAAAAGTTTTCTTTAATACAACAGGCAATCCGGGTATGGCCACCGGTGGCAGTGGCGATGTATTGACAGGGATTATTCTAAGTCTTTCGGCACAAGGATTTTTGTCTGATGAAGCAGCATTAACAGGTGTCTTTATTCATGGGTTAGCCGCAGATATTACTGCAGAAACAATGTCGCAAACAGCTATGACGGCATCCGATATTATAGACGCTTTACCCGAAGTATTTTTGATGATGGAAGATAATGAGTAGAATCAGTGATTGGTTTTCCTTTTCTAAGGGCGAACGCATTGGAATTTTAGTTCTTTCGTCTCTTATCGTTGTATTAGTTGGAATAAAGGTTTATCTTCACTATTTTAAGCATGCTGAACCAAGTCCTGTCGATTTTTCAACTTACGAAAAACAAATTGACAATTTCTCTGCACACCTAAAGGAAAAACCAAAGAAAATATATCAACCTTATTTCCGGAGAGATACAAGTAGAAAATATTCAAGCTATAAAAAGAAGCGAAACAAATTACACATTGACTTAAATACAAGCGATACCACAGATTTGGTTCAAATCTATGGTATTGGCAGAGTGTTCGCCATTCGTATTATTAAATATCGCGAGCGGCTTGGCGGATATTGTAACAAAAGACAACTGTTGGAAGTATTTGGTATTAAACCGGATGTTTATGCTAAAATTGAAAATCAGGTCCGGGTAGATACTACAAAGATTAAAAAAATGGATTTGAATGAAGCCCCATTTAAAGCTTTATTGAAACATCCCTACATGGATTTCGACCAAGTAAAAAAACTTGTAAAATACAGAGAAAAACATCGTATATTTAATTTGGAGCAATTAGAAAAAGATGGCATTTTCGATAAGAAATTGCTTGAAAAACTAAGACCGTATTTGATGGTTTCAGGAGATTAACGCCTTTTTTAGCATTTTTGCTAGAACCAATAGAAAGGGAAGATTTTATCATATTATGAAGAGAAGAACTATTCCTGTAAACTTGAAAAATATTCTGCCGCCAAACGCATTCTTGAACCATACCATGTAAACATCTCACCATTGACTAATCGTATTTCGGCTGTTGGCAACATAGACTGAAATTCAGGAATATGTTTCCGTGTAAAATGACACGGTTCACTACTTAGTAAAACAATTTCCGCTTTTGAATTCTTAATGTCATCTTCGGTGATAACAGGATAATTATCAGGTTTTCCGGCAAAAACATTTTCAAAACCTGCCTTTTCCATCATAGCATTAATAAAAGTATTACCATTAATGGTCATATATGGTTTTCGCCAAATCATATAAATTGCTTTTTTATATGGCTTTTTAACCATTAACTCGTTAAATTGCAGTTGAATAGTATTGTGTAAACTCGTTGCTTGGGTTTGTTTGTTTGTAATAACTCCTATTTGTGTAATCATCCGGAGGGCAGAGGCAAAGTCATAAACTTCTGTTACGAAGACAGGCACTTTTTCGGCTAATTTTAATACTGCATCTTTTTTGTTTTCCGTTTTGTCGGCAATTACCAAGTCCGGTTGTAGCTCAATAATCTTTTCGATATTGAAATCTTTTGTACCACCAATCTTTTGAACCGTTTTAATTTTTTCTGCCGGATGAACACAAAATTTGGTAATTCCTACAATCTCTTTCTCCAATCCTAAATCGAATAACAACTCCGTGATGCTCGGAACTAACGACACAATGCGTTGAGGCGGGAAACCTATTTCAATCTGTCTGTTAATTGTATCCGTAACTATTTGCTTTCTATGATTCATTTATTATGTTGGACTCAAGTTAATAATCCTTTTCTTTTGAGAAATAAATGAGGTGCTGTATAGTTACATATAAATACTGCCTTCGTCTTTGAAACTATTCAAACGAAGAAAAATGTTTCATAAATTGTGCTCTTTCAAAAAGTGCTGGATTATCAATGTTCAGGTAAGACATTTTGCCACGGAAGTCACTAACGGATGAATAATTTTTTGTTCCCATCCATTTTTCGGTTTCCTTAATTATTTCTGATAAGTATGGAATACCTTTCTGATATAAGACAGAACAAACCTGAACAGTATCAGCACCTACCAACAGCATTTTGATTGCCGCTTCGGCATCGTGAATACCCGTAGAGGCAGATAAACTGATTTGCTGAACTTTGCTGCTAATTATTGCCATCCACCGTAACGGAATCCGTAAGTCATCGGGCGAAGTAAAAATACTTGCCGGCTTAATGGAAAAATCATTGATGTCAATATCCGGTGAGAAGAAACGATTAAATAAGACGACACCATCAACCTTCATGGCTGAAAGACGGTTTACAATATATACCAAGTTGGTAAAATAATATCCCAATTTTACGATAATCGGGATTTTTATGGTTTTTTGAACTTCCTTGATAATCTCAAAATACATTTCCTCGTACTTGTATCCTTCAGTTGTTTTGTCAATAGCCATTGTATAAATATTCAACTCCAAGGCATCAGCACCGGCAGTTTCTATTTTCTTGGCAAAACTTGTCCAGTCTTTTTCTTGCATACAGTTGATACTGGCAATAATAGGGATGTCAACAGCCATCTTGGCTTGTCTGATTAAGTTCAGATAATTATCTACCGAATTATCCTTTACATAAGTATTGATATAATCGTATGCTTCCGTATGATAGTCATTGAAGTCGGTCAATTGTCCGGCTTCGTTGCGTATTTGTTCTTCAAAAAGTGATTTCAGAACAATTGCTCCGGCACCTGCCCGCTCTATTTCCTCAATACTTTTAATATTGCTTGTTAATTCAGAACTGCTGACAATAAAAGGATTTTTTAATTTTAATCCTGCATAAGTTGTTTCTAAATTTATCATAATCAAAAATTTATTTTGTTAGTCGTTTTCCAAAAATAGTTGTCCCGACACGAATCATTGTAGCTCCTTCATCAATGGCAATTTGATAATCGCCCGACATACCCATTGAGAGTTCTTTAAATTCAGCATTGCCGGCAAAAAATGTTTGTTTTAGTTCATCGCGTAATTGTCGCAAAGAGTGAAATTCCTTCCGTATTTGTTCCGTATCGTCTGTATTGGTTGCCATTCCCATTAATCCTTTGATTTTTACAAACGGAAATTGCGATAACGGGTTTTCTTCCAATAAGTGTTTTAAATCATCGGGAATAATGCCGGATTTAGATGCTTCTTGTGCAATGTGCACCTCAAATAAACACGATATGGGACGATTAATTTTCCCGGCTCGCTTATTAATTTCTTTCAGCAAATCTAAACTATCAACCGAATGAATACAATGAATAAACGGCACCAAATATTTTACCTTGTTTTTTTGCAAATGTCCTATCATGTGCCATTCAATATCGGTCGGGAAAATATCTTTTTTCCTGACCAGTTCTTGCACAAGGTTTTCACCAAAAATCTTATGTCCCCACCGGTATGCTTCCCACAGTTTTTCTTCGGGTTGCCGCTTTGAAACAGCAATTAACCTTATTTCTGCGGGAACATTCTGTAAGAAATTTTTAAGATTTTCAGCGATTTGTTCCATAAATCGAAATTAATATAGTTGATGAATTCCCAATCCGCTCCTTAGTTTTGGTTCAAACCAAGTAGTTTTCGGTGGCATAATTAATCCGGCATCGGCAATGTCAATAAGTTGCTGCATCGTTACCGGATACAGTGCAAAAGCTACCTTCATCTCGCCTGAGTCAACTCGTTTTTCCAATTCACCAAGACCACGAATTCCGCCTACAAAATCAATACGGTTAGATGTGCGTAAGTCTTTTATATCCAGAATTTCATCCAAAACATATTTTGATAAAACCGTCACATCTAATACGCCAATGGGGTCATTATCGTCATACGAATGGTTTTTGGCAGTTAGTTTATACCATTTGCCGGCAAGATACATTGAAAACTCGTGGAGTTTTGAAGGTTTGTAAATATCAGAACCGTTTTCGGAAATATCAAAATGTGCAGTTAATTTTGTCAATAGTTCATCCTCGGTCAATCCGTTCAAATCTTTTACCACACGATTATAGTCAATAATTGACAGTTGATTGTCAGGGAAATGCACTGCCAAGAAATAATTAAATTCTTCGTTGCCTGTATAATTAGGATTTTTTTCGCGTTTCTCTTTTCCTACTAAAGCGGCGGCGGCGGTACGATGATGACCGTCGGCAACATAGGTATAAGGCACTTTTTCGGCAAATAATGTTTCAATCCTATTTATTGTAGTATCGTCGTTGATGACCCAAAAATGATGACCGACACCATCTTCGGCAGTAAAATCATATTCAGGTTCTTGTTTTTTAACAATATGATTGACAATTTCATCAATTTCATCTACATGGCGATAGGAAAAGAAAACCGGCTCAATATTGGCGTTGGTATTCCGGACATGTTTCATCCGGTCTTCTTCTTTTTCCTTACGGGTTAATTCATGTTTTTTGATAATGCCGTTCAAATAATCATCTACCGAAGCACAAACGACCAAGCCGTATTGTGTTTTGCCATTCATAGTTTGGGCATAAATATAGATTTTATCTTTTTCGTCCTGAATTAGATACCCCTTTTCTTTGAACATTTTATAGTTATCCACACCTTTGTCATATACTTCCGGTGCATGTTCATCAGTTCCTTCGGGTAAATCTATTTCCGGTTTTGTAATATGTAATAATGAATATGGGTTGTCTTTAACTTCCTTACGAGCTTCGGCAGAGTTCAATACATCATACGGGCGGGCAGCTACTTTGTCTGCCAATTCTTTAGGTGGACGAAATCCTTTGAATGCTTTAATTTTTACCATCGTTTTTTAGATATTTTTAGTTAACTTTAAATTTTGTGTCTCCGTTTTTGAAGAAATTTTTGATTTGATTGGCAGCAGCCAGTCCTGCATTGATATTGGCTTCAGCTGTTTGTGCTCCCATTTTCTTAGGCGAGAAATAATAGCGACCATCAAATTTTTCTTCAAAAACAGCTTTGTTGTCAGGAGCAATATCACTGAGATAAGAGAAATCTTCGTGTTCGGTCATAAAACGCACCATGTTGTCTTCGTGAATTACCTCTTTGCGGGCGGCATTCACGAGCACACCATTTGCCGGCATTTTGCTTAACAAATCGTAATTGATACTTTGAATAGTTTCTTTTACGGCGGGAATATGTAAAGAAACGAATTGGCTTTTGCTGTAAAGTTCATCAACGGAATGCATCGGCGTAACACCTTTCGATGAAATTTGCTCATCGGTTAAAAACGGGTCAAAAGCATAAATTTCCATACCGATTCCCTTAGCAATACGGGCAACTTCTTGAGCTACATTACCAAAAGCATGTAATCCGAGGGTTTTCCCTTTCAACTCAGTTCCGGGCTTGCCATTAAAAAAGTTCCGAACCTTGTAAATCATCATACCGATAACTAACTCCGCAACAGCGTTGGCATTTTGTCCGGGTGTATTCATTACTACAATACCTTTTTCGGTTGCAGCAGCCAAGTCCACATTGTCGTATCCTGCACCGGCACGGACAACGATTTCCAAGTTTGGAGCAGCATCCATTACCTCTTTGGTGATTTTATCGGAACGGATTATCAAAGCATTAGCATCTTTTACGGCAGCTAACATTTGGTCTTGCGTTTCGTATTTTTCCAATAAGGCAAATTCGTATCCTGCATCACCTACTATCTTCTTAATACCGTCAACAGCAGCTTTAGCAAACGGTTTTACGGTCAGAACTAATATTTTCTTCATGTGTGTTTATTTTTTTGTTAGAAATTAATTTTCACAAATATATTAAATTACGAATTACGAATTAGGAATTAGGAATTAGGAATTAAA
>JALTEO010000261.1 GCA_027073875.1 Bacteroidales bacterium | reverse complement strand
GATTCACCACTGAAAACAACTAAGCCGATACGGTCATTAGGTCTGCCGTTAATAAATTCCGTGGCTACTTCTTTTGCGGCTTCCAATCGGTTGGGTTTAAAGTCTTGTGCCAACATACTACCGGAGATATCCATATCCAGAATAATGTCAATACCTTTGGTGGAAATATTTTTCCAACTGTTGGAGCTTTGTGGACGAGCCAAGACAATAATTAGTAATGATATGGCTAAGAGTCTGAAAGCAAATAAACTGTGACGGAACCAAACTCTAAAAGTAGGTTTAATGCCCGAAAAAGCAGCCGTAGAAGAAATTTGTAGGGTGGCGTGTTGTTGCTTTAATTTCCAAATATACCATCCTGCCAATAATGGTATCAGTATCAGCAAGAATAGATAATCGGGATTATGGAATTCAATATTATTCATTTTCTTCTTTTATTTCTTTTTTCTTGTTATTCTGAACCTTTCCTTTCCGTCATTCCGAACTTGCCTGTCCTCGAAATGTTTTCGGGATTTCGGAATCTCTTTCCTAGATGCTGAAACAAGTTCAGCATGACGAGTGAGGTAGAGACGAGTTCATTGTAGAACAACGAGTTCAGGATGACAGATTTTTTATATTGTATGAAAATTTGATTATTCATTAAACCAACCCTCCGATAAATCTTTTAATTCAGGATTTTGTGTTTTTATTAAGTTCCATTTCCATTCCTTATGCCAATTTTTTAATTGTTTTTCTCTTTCAATTGCTTGTTTTATACCTAAAAAGTGTTCCACATATACTAAATCAAATAATTTGTATCTTGATGTAAATCCTTTTATTTCTCCTGATTTATGTTCCATTACTCTTCGTTCAATATCATTTGTTACGCCAATGTATGTTGCTGTTCTATTTTTGTTTGACATTATATATACAAATGCTTCTTTCATTTTTTTAGATCCTGAAACGAGTTCAGGATGACGCTTTTTTTGTTTATTTTTTTATCATTCTAAACTTCCATTCTCTTTATTATTTCGAACTTTTCTCCTGTCATTCCATACTTTCTCCTCCTGTCATTCCATACTCTCTCCTTCCGTCATTCCGAATTTGTTTCGGAATCTTTTCTTTAGATGCTGTCCAAAGCCCCGAAGGGATCCCTTTGGGAGACTCCTTCGGAGAAACGAGTTCAGGATGACGCTTCTTTTTGGTTTTGTTTCTTTTTTTTATCATTCTAAACTTCCATTCTCTTTATTATTTCGAACTTTTCTCCTGTCATTCCGCACTCTCCTTCCGTCATTCCGAACTTGTTTCGGAATCTTTTTCAAAATTGTTACCTGTTTTGTTTTTATTTATTTCTTTTTTTTCTTCCGGTTTTTCAATCAATTTTGTTTGTTCTACAAAGCTGAATGCATTTTTCAGACTCTTATCGTTTTCGTCTGGCAACGGTTTATACTTGGCAAATTTTGCCAAATCGCCATATTCAAGCACATACGAAAGCAGGTTGAGTTGTTCTTGATCTGTTAGTTTTTGTTGCTTCATTAATGCAATAATATCGTAAGTGGTTTGCTCCATTGCACTGATGCGATAACGATTTTCCAAATAAGTTCTCAGAATATCCGTTAGATCTGAGTAATATTGCTTGATTTGGTCATTTTGCCACAGCTTCTTTTCTTTTAATGTTTCCAATTCACGCAAAGCAATGATATGTGCCGCTTCTTTAGGGACATATACCTTTTTTGGCTTTTCTTTTGATTTTTGTCGTTTCTTTCTGTAATATTTATAGGCAAAATACAGAATCAGCAGTAGAATAATGCCGCCCAAAATATAGGGCAGATAATATTTAATAAACTCTTGGAACGAAAACGGTGTATTTAGCGGTTGTTTGATTTGTTTAATATCTTTTTTTGTTGTGTCAACGGGAACAGTCTGACATGTTAAAACCAGCGGTTGGCTGTAAAGTGTGTCTGTCGTTGTATCTTGTTGATAGACAAATGGTAATGGAGGTATGGCGAATTGTCCGGAATCGTAACAACTGATAACATACTTTTTCACTAAAGTAATTTCGTTGCCTGATGTCGAGAGTGTGTCCAGTGAATCAGTCTCAATAATCTCAATCTTTTCGGTAATGGTGTCGTGTA
>JALTEO010000260.1 GCA_027073875.1 Bacteroidales bacterium | reverse complement strand
TTGCTGTGGACTCTACTAATACTATGAGAGAAGCGGCTAAAATACATAATCTTTCTTTGATAAATAAAATTATTTTCGGAAGAATGTTGAATGCCGCATTATTAATGAGTGCCGATTTAAAAAACGAGACCGATCAGCTTTCTCTTATATTAGAAAGTGATGGACCTGTTGAAAAAATCGTAACAGCAACTTATCAAAATGGTGATGTAAAGGGATATATGCTACATCCTGCATTGGAAATTCCACTCGACGAAAAGACAGGAACTTTCAACATAAAAAAAGCTCTTGGAAAAGGTTATATCAAAATTATAAAAGAATTAGGTCTAAAATCGCCTTACATTGGAATAGTTGATTTGAAATATGGAGAAATCGGGGAAGATATTACATATTATTTTGCTCAATCCGAACAGATACCAACCGCTGTAGGCGTGGGAGTTTTGCTTGGGAAAAACGGCATAATTTCCCAATCGGGCGGATTTATGATTCAGCTTTTACCGGATGCACCTGATAAAATTGCACTCACATTGGAGAAATCTATAAACAAACTGCCGAACTTTACAGACTTGATGGATATGGGCTATCCGATAGAAAAGATATTAAAGGAAATTACCTTAAAAGATTTTGATGTGAAAGTTACGCTGACAAAACCGGTTAGATATCATTGTAATTGTTCAAAAGAAAAATTTGCAAACGGAGTAAAATTATTGGGCAAAGATGAATTGGAAAAAGCAATAAAAAATAATGAAACTATCAAAACGCAGTGCCATTTTTGTAATAAAATCTATGAATTTTCTGCGGTTGATTTAAAACAAATAATTAAAACGATAAATTCGGAGGATAAATGAAAAATCTTACACCAAAAAATATAGTTAAAGAGCTTGATAAATACATAATAGGTCAAGATAAGGCAAAAAGAGCTGTTGCTATAGCGTTAAGAAACCGGTGGAGAAGGCAAAGAGTTACCGGCAAGTTAAAAAATGAAATTATCCCGAACAACATTATCCTTATCGGTCCCACAGGCGTAGGAAAAACCGAAATTGCAAGGCGACTTTCGGAGATAACGGATTCGCCTTTTATCAAAGTGGAAGCTTCCAAATTTACCGAAGTGGGCTATGTGGGCAGAGATGTGGAATCTATGATAAGAGAATTGATGAATGTGGCGGTTAATAAAACAAAAATCGAATTAAAAAGGCAGATTCAAAAGCAAGCAAAAGAAAATGCCATTGAAAGAATTTTGAATATTCTTGTTCCCGCACCGCCGAAAGATTCGTCATTAACAGAAGAGGAAAGAGAAAAAAAGGAAAGAAATCATCAAAATACTTTGGAAAAATTTAGAAAGAAACTACTCGCGGGAAAATTGAATGATAGGGAAATAGAATTGGACGTTTCTAATTCCAAGACACCGCAAATTGAAATATTCTCAAATATGAATATGGAAAATTTTGATTTGCAAATAAGTGATATGCTTGCAAATATTTTACCGAATAAACAGGAGAAAAAGAGAATTAAGTATAAAATACCTAAGGCTTTACAAATTCTCACAGAAGAGGAAACAGAAAAACTGGTCGATAGAGACAAGGTAGTGGAAATAGCCAAACAGCGAGCCGAAAACGACGGAATTATCTTCATAGACGAAATAGATAAAATAGCCAATGACAATTCAAGCTACGGGACGGATGTATCACGTTCCGGCGTACAAAGAGACTTGCTTCCCATAGTGGAAGGTTCAAACGTGCCCACCAAATACGGGATGATAGATACATCTCATATCTTATTTATTGCGGCGGGAGCTTTTAACGTATCCAAACCCAGCGACCTGATTCCCGAACTGCAAGGTAGATTTCCTATTCGCGAAGAACTTAATAGTTTAACCGAAGATGATTTTGAAAAGATACTTATTTTACCCGAAAATGCCCTTTCGAAACAATATAAAGCACTTTTAAAAGCTGAAAAAGTTACTCTTGAATATGACAAAGAGAGTATTAGAGCAATTGCTCATTATGCCGCATTGGCTAATGAAAAAATGGAAGATATCGGTGCAAGACGACTTCATACCATTATGAATACAATTCTTGAAGATTATCTTTTTGAAATTCCTACAAATAAAGTGAAAAAT
>JALTEO010000259.1 GCA_027073875.1 Bacteroidales bacterium | reverse complement strand
CCCCCTTGTTTTTTCTCTGCCCATACATATTGATATATACGCTCATGACTGACACACTGATGTTCTTCAATCTTTGCTCTACCGACAATTTGTTCGGGGCTATAATCTTCTTCAAGCAACTGATTAACATATTGCTTAATGTTCTCATTAAATCGTATCTTTTTCGGTTTGGTTTTTTGTCGATGGAGATATTTACGATGGGCTAAATCCGCATCATATTTACGACTTCGCTTATCACAATTCCTTTTTATTTCCCGAGATACAACGGATTTATCTTTGCCAATTGTATCTGCTATTGCTTTTTGTGTGAAACCTTGTTCCAACATTACCGAAATTGTGTACCTTTGTTCTTTGGTTAAATGTTTCATATTGCAACTTTTTTTGCGAGGGAAGAGCAAAATTAAACTTTATCCATCAAGACAATACGAGGGAGATTTTTTCTTCCTCTTTGTCTTGAAAAATTTAAGATTATCCTTCTCCTCTGAAAAGTTGCATTAATTACTTGAATTTAGGTTATTTTTTATCCGGCATACCCATTCAACAGATTGCTACGCTCGTTCTTTGTTCGTAATGACGGGTGTATTGGAGGGATTGCTACGCTCACTGCGTTCGCTCGTAATGACGGGTTTGTGAAACAGATTGCTACGCTCGTGCCTCGCTCGCAATGACGGGTATAAGAGTGGCTCGCAATGACGGAAGAAGAGCACTCTTTTCATTTGCGTTTTCCCTCATATACAGGATAATGATAGAGCTTTGCTTTGATTTTTGCATTGTCGAGAGCAATCTTCTTATCAGGATGCAAGCCAAGAAATTTAATCCCCGATTCATCGGCAGAATATATCCACACATCGTAACCGGAAAAGTGTTTTTTCAGGTGGTCGCCAATAGATTTATAAAACAACTTACTATCATCTAATTTCAGTCGTTTATTGTAAGGTGGATTAAAGATTAAAATACCATTTTCCGCAGGCGGAGTAAGTTCAAAGAAATCTTGTTCCTTAAAATTGATTATCCGCTGAACGCCCGACATCAAAAGATTTTCTTTCGCATTCTCAATGGCATACGCTTTAATATCATGACCAAAGATGTATGGTTTTCGCGGAATATCCGTAATTAGCTTCACACTATCGCGGGCAGACAGCCACAAGTTTTTTTCAAAATTTCGCCATTTCATAAAAGCAAATGAATTTCGTTGAAAATTCGGTGGAATGCCGGTAGCTAAAAAGGCAGCTTCTATGGGAATGGTTCCCGAACCACACATAGGGTCAATCAGCACTTGTTTACCATCCCATTCCGACAATTGCAATATACCTGCCGCCAACACCTCATTTAGCGGTGCTTCTACCGAACTTTGACGATAGCCGCGTTTAAACAGCGATTCGCCTGAAGCGTTCAGATATACCGACACTTTTTCGTCTTGCAAATGAGCCACAACAGGAATTTCCGGATTGCTTTTTGCCACACTCGGACGACGCGAATATTTCTCTCTAAACCAGTCGGCTACAGCATCTTTAATAACCAATGAAACATATTGAATACTATTGAAGTACTTAGACTGTCCGATACCATCAATGGCAAAACTTTGATAAACAGTAAAATACCGCCCCCAGTCAATTTCTTTAGCTTTGTCATACAGTTCCGTCTTATCTTTTGCATCGAATTCTGCAATCTGCACCAGCACCTTTACGGCAGTCCGCAACATTAAATTTGCACGGTAAACATCTTCCAGTGTACCGTAAAACAGGACACCTCTATTTAGTTTCTCCGCTTTCCCGCCAAATAGCGAAATAATTTCTTTAAACAAAACAGTTTCCAAGCCGGAAAATGTTTTCACGACAATTTTGTAATTATTCATAAATTTTGTGATACCTACTTATTGATTTTATCCTGCTTGGCTTTTTGAAGCGAGTCTTTATTAATCTTGATAACCCGAATAGAATCCTTCTCTTCTAATTTTTTAACAATGGGGTCGTGTTCCTCAATAACCTTAGTCGGTTGGCGATTACATGCCATCGAAATAAAAAAAACAAGTGTTAAAATAAAACCAATTGCCGTTAATCGAGAAAGAAACGCAGTATTTTTCATGTGATTTAGCTAAGACTATTTATCTTTTTTATCTTTT
>JALTEO010000258.1 GCA_027073875.1 Bacteroidales bacterium | reverse complement strand
CGTTGGCAGGATGTGCCCTGAAAGCCATTCTGATACCTGTCCGTCGCGAATAACTTTCGACATTGGGATTAGCCAAAATGACTTTTTCCATTTCCTTACATAAACGGTCGGTTTCGTTAATATCAGTACCGGGTGGGGAATAATAGTCTAATACAATAGACCCTTCGTCTAACTCCGGCAAAAATCCTGTCTCTAATTTACTTGCTGAGAAATAAGCACCTGCCAGTAAAATTAATATCAACCCAATGGAAAATACCGGCTTATTGTAAAACCACGCTAAACCCGAAATTCTTTTAACAGGTTCTTTTTTCGGTTTGGGTTTTAGCTTTTGTTTATATCCTATAATAATGTGAAAAACAGGAAGTAATAGCCAAGTTACAAGAAATGAAACGACCATTGTTAATTGCATCGTGTCTGATAAAATACGGAAGAAACTACCTGCCAAACCACTCATCAAGCGAAATGGGAAATGAATAACGATAGTTGTCAGCGACGAAGCAATCATTGCCGGCAACAGAAAACGGATAGACATTTTTACGACCTGATATTTATTTTTATCGGGATAATCTTCGTGATTTTTGTAAATCTGTTCAATAATCACGATGGCATCATCAATAATCAATCCTACCGAAGCGGCAATAGCACCCAAAGACATAATATTGATGGTGATACCGACAAGATGAAGAACTAAAAACGAAAAAGCAACCGTAACGGGGATGGTTAAGATTACAACCAAGCTGGACCGCCACGAATGAAGAAAAAGGATAATGATAAACAATGCCAGCAAAAGTCCTTCGTAAATTGTTCGTAAAGCACTATCTACACTGGCAGTTACAAAGGCACTCTGATTATAATAGGGTTTCAATTGGTAGCCCTTTGGGAGTAATTTCCTGATTTCTTGGGCTTTTTGTTCCACATTAGCAGCAAAATCGGTAAGATTTATTCCCGGTTGCTTTACCAAGTCAACGATAACCGCATTGTTTCCATTGGCATTAATTTTTACAAATTCTTGCTGTTCTTCGAGTTTAATTTTGGCAATGTCTTTAACCTTAATAATCCTGCCATTGATATTTTTTATGATGGTATTATTCAGTTCGTCAATATCTTGCACACGGGTGTCGAGTAAGGTCAGATACATTCTGTAATGGTCAGGCAACAGTCCGGCAGATTCCACGAAATTACTATTTTGAAAAGCGGTAATTATGTCTTGCGGAACAATGCCCAAGGCAATCATTTTTCCGGCATTCGGAGCAATAACATATTCTTTGCTTCGTCCGCCACGAATGACGACATTAGATATTCCGGCTACTTGCGAGAATGCAGGTCGCACAATTACATTGGCAATATCTTTTAAGTCAACATCGGTTTTGTCCGGATTTTCGAGGGTATAACCATAAACAGGAAATAGCGATTGGTTCATTACCTCTGCCGATATATTAATATCCGGCGGAAGAAAGTTTTTAATTTCGTTGATACGACTTTCCAATTGTGGTTTTAGTGCATAAATATCTAAGCCCCAATCGAAATAAACTTCTATGGTGGCACTTCCACGGCTTGTGTTACTTTTCACTAATCTTACGCCGTTTACTTTTTTTACCGCACTCTCAATGGGTTGTGTTACCGTTATCATCATCCGGTCAATGGGTATCTGACCTGCATCAATAATAATGGAAATCCGTGGAAACTGAACAGCAGGAAACAGGTTGGTCTGCATCTGCGTAAACGAAAAAATGCCTGCTATAAATATCAGAATACCAACAAATAAGATGGGTTTTTTAAGTATTTTATAGTAATTTTTCATTTTCTCCATTTCTTTTATGCTCTTTTATGTCTCATATGGTTAATTCTTTTTCTTGAACCACAAAAGGCATATAAGGTTTCATATAAGTTCTTTATTTTCATTATCTCTTTTATGTTCTTTTATGTCTTATATGGTTAATCTTTTCTTGAACCATAAAAGGCATATAAGGTTTCATATAAGCTCTTTATTTCCATCATTTCTTTTATGTTCTTTTATGTCTTATATGGTTAAATTTTTCTTGAATCATAAAAGACAATAAGGTTTCATATAAGTTATTAATCCGGTAAATTTCTATATAATTCATTTACATAAGTTTTTTTCTTTTCTTTATA
>JALTEO010000257.1 GCA_027073875.1 Bacteroidales bacterium | reverse complement strand
GTATTAAATATTTTGAAAAAGCATATCAATTAAATAAATATGTTGCTCCGGATATTTTATTGATGCTTGCCCGCGGATATCATTTAACCTATAAATTTGATAAGGCGATTGAATACTATGAGAAATTCCGTAATACATTATCTCCAAAAGATATGCAACTTAGGAAAAAAGAAATTGACAAGTATGTTGACGAATGTAATGTAGGAAAAAAACTTGTTAAAAATCCCGTTCCTGTTACTATTAAAAATGTTGGTGAAGCGATTAACTCTTCTTATCCTGATTACAGTCCATTAATCTCAACTGATGAGTCAATGATGATTTATACTTCTCGCCGTCCTGACACACATGGCGGAGGAAGAGATGTTACTGATAATCTTTTCTATGAAGATATATATGTTTCATACAAAGACGAAAATGGGAAATGGGGACAAGCTCAAAACATAGGGAAACCTCTTAATACCAAAGACCATGATGCAACTGTTGGTTTATCTCCGGATGGTCAAAAATTATTCACTTATAATGGAAAAGTAAATGGTGGCGATATTTTGGTTTCAGAGTTAAAAGGTGATGAATGGTCGAAGCCAAGCGATAAAACTACTAAGCGATATATTAATACGGAATATCACGAATCATCTGCATCTTTTTCATACGATGGCAAAACGATGTATTTCGTTAGTAATCGTCCGGATTTATCTTTGGGTGGACATGATATTTTTATTTCTTATTGGAATTCGAAAAAAGGAATCTGGGGGAAACCTAAAAATATTGGTCCGGTAATTAATACAGAATATGACGAAGAAGGTGTTTTTATGCATCCTGACGGAAGAACAATGTATTTTAGCTCTAAAGGGCATAACACAATGGGTGGATACGATATTTTTAAAACAACACTTCAAGATGACGGTACATGGTCAAAACCTGAAAACCTTGGTTATCCGATCAATACCCCTGACGATGATGTGTTTTTTGTAATTAATGCCAGTGGTAAACACGGATATTATTCTTCAGTAAAAGAAAATGGTGTTGGCGATTACGACATTTATATGATTACTTTCCGTGTCCATAAACCGGTTATTCAAAGTAATGAAGATAATCTTTTGGCAAACACAAAGCCCGTTATGGAAACATCAATGGAAAAGGTTGCTATCAAAACAATGAGACTAACCATTATAAAGGGAACAGTAAAAGATGCTATTACACTGGAACCTGTTGCTGCTAAGATTGAAATTGTGGACAACGAGAAAAATGAAGTTGTATCTACAACCTCTTCTAATTCATCAACCGGAAGATATCTTGTTTCTCTACCTTCTGGTAAAAATTATGGTTTCAATGTGAAAGCAGAAGGATATTTATTCCATTCTGAGAATTTCACGATACCTGCAGCCACTGGCTATCAGGAGATTATCAAAGATATTCTGCTCAACAAGATGGAGGTAGGACAAAAGGTAGTTCTTAAAAATATCTTCTTTGATTTTGCTAAAGCTACTTTGCGACCGGAATCTTATCCGGAGTTAAATCGTCTATTAAAATTATTGACAGATTATCCTAAATTAAAAATTGAAGTATCCGGACATACCGATAATCGTGGTTCGCGTGCTCTCAATATAAAGCTTTCGACTAATAGAGCAAAAGCTGTTTACGAATACTTGATTGCTAACGGTATTGATGCTTCACGATTAACATACAAGGGATATGGTTTTGATCAACCTATAGCTACTAACGATACAGACGAAGGTCGTCAACAAAATAGACGGGTTGAGTTTAAGATACTTAGTAATAAATAATATCAATAGGATATTAGTAGATTTTAGAAGAGAGACCATCTTTTTAAAAGATGGTCTCTCTTTTTTGTTAATCCATTTTATTTATTCAAGATCGAAATTGTATGAATGTGCGATAGATGCCTAATTTTTTCTTTTTACATTTTTAACCATTGCTTTACTCTAATAACCCATTATGACTGTAAGATTTAAAAAAACTGTTTTCTATGATACATTTCTTATGTTGGACTTAGGTTAATAATGTGAAAATTGTATTAACTGCTTTTTACTTGAAGTAAAAAAGTTTTTATCTCTGAAATAATTGTTGTTTCTTTGTGTCATAATACCGATTACACATTCAATATAGTCCAATAAAT
>JALTEO010000256.1 GCA_027073875.1 Bacteroidales bacterium | reverse complement strand
CTTGTAATACAGAACATAATCCGGATATATCTACTATTCGTATTCAACAACATTTTTTTCGTTTCGATAAAGATATTTATAATATTTCGATAAATGAGGGAAGTGATTCTGCCGGAATTTTCTTGGGTCGGAAATATGGAAAGTTTATGGAAATGTATTGCTTTCAAATTATTGGTATTGGTAGTCCGTATAGCATTGATTTCCCAAGTCACCTAAAAACTTTCAAAGAGGATTATGTAGTTAGTCAAGTATATGATAAAGTTGAAGAAAAATTTAAGGACTTACTTCCACAAAAAAAAGAATTTAACACTGCTTTTCGTTATTATCACTATTATTTCCCTGACAAGGAAATTCCTGATATTTATACTTTTGTATCAGGATTTAATACGGCAGTTGTAACAGACGATTCTATTCTTGGTATCGGACTTGATTTTTATCTTGGAAAGAAGTGTAAATTTTATCCACAATTAGCTTTGCCACAATATATTATCAATAAGATGGAACCGGGGATGATGTTGCCCGATGCTATGCGAGCTTGGCTTACCATGATTTTTGAACAGCAGGATACCACCGATAATATGCTTAGTAATATGATTTATCAGGGAAAAGTTCAATATGTGCTAACCAAAATTCTGCCGGATGTTGCCGATTCATTAAAGTTTGGCTATTCTGCCAAAAAATTAGATTGGTGCTATGATAATGAACAACGCATGTGGACTTATTTTGTAGAACACAAGTTATTTTTCAACAAAGAGCATTTGACCATTAAGAAATTTATTGACGAAGGACCGTTTACCGTGCCTTTTGGTCCACAATCACCTCCACGAACAGGCGTATGGTTGGGTTACCGTATTGTTTCAAAATATATGAAAAATAATCCTGCTGTAACGCTGTCACAACTAATGGCCGAAAAGGATTTTCAAAAAATTTTGACACTATCAGAATATAATCCTTAATTAGTTACTTCTCAGCAATAAAATATCATCAAGACCTTTGCCAAACTCAGAAAAAGCCGTCATTCTATGTTTGCAAAATCAAAAAGAAACTGTCATTCCGAACTTGCCTGTCCTCGAAATGTTTTCGGGAGTTCGGAATCTGTTAGATCCTGTCCGAAGGAATCCCTTTGGGAGACTCCTTGGGAGAAACGAGTTCAGGATGAGAAAATCAGAAGTTTTGCAAAGCTCCAACTTTGTGTGTCTTTGTGAAAACTTTGAGCAACTTTGTGAAATAGAATAAAGTATCACAAAGAACACCAAGAACCACTAAGCTACGCAAAGAATTACCACTTATGTTTGCTAAGCAATAACCTTAACTCCTTTTTATATTTTTTAAGATACTTGATGAAAAAACAAAATTATCCAATTCGGGACAACCGGAATTTAAGAAGTTTGTTTTGTTACCTTCCCATTTTTTCTCGCCTTCGTAAATAAATATGATATGGTCACCAATTTCTACCATAGAATTCAAATCATGTGTATTTATGATGGTGGTAATATTAAATTCGTAGGTAATATCCTGAATCAATTCGTCAATAACTTTTGCAGTTTTCGGATCTAATCCGGAGTTAGGTTCATCGCAAAACAAATATTGTGGATTTAAGGCAATAGCACGGGCAATAGCTACGCGTTTTTGCATGCCACCACTAATTTCGGAAGGATAAAGATTGTCAACATTTTCTAAGTTTACACGATTCAGGCAAAACTCTACCCGTTCTCTTTTTTTCTTGTGATCCCAATCGGTAAACATCTCTAACGGGAACATCACATTTTCTAAAATAGTGGCAGAATCAAATAAAGCACCGCCCTGAAAAACCATTCCTATTTCTTTGCGAATGGCTTTCCGTTGTTTTTGATTCATCTTGGTAAAGCTTCTCGCATCAAAAAGTATTTCACCCGAATCGGGCTCAAAAAGCCCTATGATAGATTTTAGAAGCACTGTTTTTCCCGATCCACTCTGTCCAATGATTAAATTTGTTTTCCCTTTTTCAAACGAAACGGAAATATCTTTTAAGACCGGTTTCCCATCAAAGGATTTGTTGATGTTAATTACTTCAATCATGTCAACATCAATTGCGTTAGTATAAGGTTGAAAGTCAGGATTAAGATGCTGGAATAAACCACTGCTTTAGTACTTGAACGACCTACTTCTAAAGCACCACCTTCGGTAAAATAGCCATAATAGGATGATACAGAAACAATTAAGAAGGCAAAAACAACAGATTTTGCTAACGAGTAGGTAACATAAAAAGGAACAAAAAAGTAGTGAATACCATATAAGTAATCTGCCGGAGCAATGGCATGAAATCCTACTCCTGCTAAATAACCTCCCAAGATACCGAAGAACATACTAATAATTACCAAAAAAGGAATAAAAATCATCATAGCAATAATTTTGGGCAATACTAAATAGCTGGCAGAATTAATGCCCATAATTTCCAGTGCATCTATCTGTTCAGTTACCCGCATAGTTCCTATTTCCGAAGCTACATTAGAACCGACTTTCCCGGCAAGTATCAGGCAAACCATAGTGGAGGAAAATTCAAGCAACATAGAATCACGCGTTGTTAAGCCAACTAAATAAGTGGGAATTAACGGGTTTTCTAAATTATAGGCAGTCTGTAATGTAATAACAGCTCCCATAAATATAGAAATAATGATAACGATTCCCAAAGAACCTAATCCGAGTTTTTCCATCTCTAAAAAAAGTTGACGGAAGTAAATGCGTGATTTTTCGGGTTTTGCAAATACTTTTTTCAAAAATAAAATATATGATCCCAGTTGAGAGAAAAATTTAAACATATTTGCAAAAAATTCAAAAATTCAACCACAAAGTTAATGTTAAAAAATGAATACATAGATATCCTGAATAAATATTTCCCTAAAAATGCAATTCTTCCTGTTTATGAGTTGTTAGAGAAAAACCCTGTTAAGCTATTTTTAACATTTCCACGAAAAACAAAAAAGGGAACTTTCGTTTTTACCCCCGGCAAAGCGTTAAAAATCACATTAAATAGAGATATGGACCCCGAAGAAATGCTACTGGTATTTCTTCACGAAATGGCTCATTATTTCACATTTAAGCAATATGGAAGGCGTACCAAACCACACGGTATTGAATGGCAAACTAATTTTCTTTCGCTGATCGAACAATTTATTCACAATGGCGGATTTTCTAAACAAGCAACAGAGGCATTAACGGCTTGTTATTTTACACAGGGTCATCATTATCGTCCTAATTGTCGTCACATAAGAAATTATTTTTATCCGGAAGATGAAGGTAAAAGTTATTTGTATCAATTGTCTGAGAATGACGAGTTTGTTATCGCTAATAATCCAAACAAACAATTTATTTTGCTAAAAAAGAGAAGAACACAATATCTTTGCAGGAATTTGGTTAATGATAAATTATATCTCGTTCATTATTTTGTTGAAATAAAAAAACTCTATGAATAAAAACTACTTCTGCGTAATTATGGCAGGTGGAATGGGAACTCGCTTTTGGCCTGCCAGTAGAGCAGACAAACCCAAACAATTTATTGATATTCTCGGTACCGGGAAAACTTTTTTGCAAATGACTGTTGAACGGTTTCGCAAGATAATTCCTGTTGAGAACATTTTTATTGTAACCGGTAGAAAATATAAGGATTTGACCTTACAACAGATACCGGATATTAAAGAAAATCAAGTGCTTTTAGAACCTTTTGGAAGAAATACGGCTCCTTGTATTGCTTTTGCTAATACTTGTATCAAAAATATTAATCCGAATGCCACAATCATTGTATCACCATCCGATCATTTAATTTTACAAGAGGATAATTTCTTGAAAGAAGTAGAGAAGGGACTTTCGTTTGCTAGTGACAATGATACCTTGTTGACAATGGGAATTAAGCCGCATCGACCAAATACCGGTTACGGATATATTCAGATTGACACAAAGAAACATAATAATAGTAGGTTTGAAAATGTTCTTAAGGTAAAAACCTTTATGGAAAAACCTACCTTAGAGTTAGCTAAGCAATTTGTCGATAGTGGAGAATTTTACTGGAATTCCGGTATGTTTATTTGGAACTTGAAGACCATAGAAAAGGAATTTAAAAAATATCTGCCGGAAACTTTTCAGCTTTTTAATGACCATCGAGAAGATTTGGATTCAGAAAAAACAATATATAAAATTTACGAAACGGTAAAAAGTATTTCTATTGATTATGGTGTTATGGAAAAAACCAAATGTGCCCATGTTTTATGTGCCGATTTTGGCTGGTCTGACTTAGGTACATGGTTTTCTCTTTACGAAATTGACAAAAAAGATTCCGATGGAAATAGCTTACGGGTTGCACAAACCTCACTTTATAATGCAAAAAATAATATTGTTTTCTCAAAAGATCCAAGAAAGTTATTTGTCTTGAAAGATTTAGAAAATTTTATTTTAGTTGATACTGATGATGTTTTCTTACTTATTCCCAAAGAAAATGAACAAGCTATCAAACAAATTGTAAACGATTTGAAGTTAAAAGGGAAAGAAGAATTTTTGTAACAAAAAGATTATCCCAGTCTGCTTGTTCTTTCTAATTTAGCCATATCAAGAATTTTTATCTTTCGACCATCAATAGCAATAACCTGCTCAGCCGAAAAACTTGAAAGAGTACGAATAGCATTAGAAGTAGTCATATTTGATAAATTGGCAATATCTTCACGAGATAATAACACATTAATATTGGAATCCTTATCTAATCCATAAGTGTCTTTCAAAAATAAAAGTGATTCTGCTAACCGACCTCGAATATGTTTTTGTGTCAGAGTAACTGTTCGTGTATTAGCATTTCCCAATTCAGCAGCCATTAACTTAATAAGTTGAAGTGCAAATAATGAATTTCCCTTTAATACTTCATAAAGTGGTTCTTTCTCGATAACACAAATCTCGGAATCTTCTATAGTTTGGGACGAAGAATTATAGTTCTCTTCGGCAAATAATGCACGATAACCGATAAAACCACCAAGACGAGTCATTCGTACTATTTGTTCTCTGCCTCCAATACCCTCTTTGAATATCTTAACTTTGCCTGCTACCAAACAAATTAAACCATTGGGTTTTTCTCCTTCTTTATATATTATTTCACCTTTCTTTAAAGAAAAACAAGAGCTATGGTTTTTTAGTATTTCTTTTTCTTCTAAAGTAAGGCACGAAAATATTGTATTTACATTATTAATACATTGTGCACAGTTAGATGATTGTGAACTCTTCATTTCAAACTAATGTTAGTTATGTTTTAAAACACAAAATTACTATTAACATTTAGATAAACAAACGATATTTGATTTTTTTTAATTCCAAATGCAATCTTTTTATGTTTTTCAGTGACTAATTAAAAAAAATTGGTGTTTTTAAAAAATAATATTATTTTTGCCAATGTTTAACTAAAATTTAATTGATGATGAGAAAATTTACTTTACTTGCACTAATGCTGGTTTTTGGGATTTCCGGCTTTGCACAAAGAACAATCCAAAAATCCTTAATTAATCCTTCTGTTAAAGAAAGATATGCAGTGAAAGCCCATACGCTTATGGTACCTTACCAAAGAGCTGCAGGTGATACCATTTGGTATGATGATTTCTCAGATACAACTAAATGGACAATGTATCATACAGGTGGTTCATCACCAGATAGTGGAAATCCTCCGGGGGACTGGGAAATTCAAGATACCCAAAATTCAAGTGCCGGATATAATACAGGTACAATAACTAACTCCACATGGGAAAACGGTTTTGCTATTTATGATGCTGATAAGTATGGCGATGATACACATGGCGAAGATGCTTATATTGAATACACCGACACCATTGACTGTTCAGCTTATACTAATGTTGCTGTACTTGGTGCTCAGTATGGAAGAAAATGGAGCACAACTAAAATGTATGTAGAAATAAGTACTGATGGAACAACATGGGATTCCATTGAAATTAATACAAACTGGGTTAAGAGTGTTAAAAATGATAATCCTATTAATATTAATATCTCTGCATATGCTGCTGGGAAAAGCAGTGTTCATATACGCTTTCACTATCATGGTGGTTGGGATTATGATTGGTGTATTGATGACATTGCTATTATCGAAGGTTATGATTATGACTTAGTTGCTACAAATTGGATTCCTAATTTTCAAGACAGAGATAATTATGTTACCGGTTGGTTTTCTGAAATGCCTAAACATCAAACATCTCCTTTAGCTCTTTTACAAGTACCTCTATATAATAATGGCGTTAATGAACTTACCGGCTTAAATATGCAGGTAACAATTAATAATGGTACTAGTGATGTATATAATCAAAATACAACTACTACAGCTTCAGGTGATACAAGTATTGCCAGTAGTGCAGTTGATACACTATACGATGATGTAGCTTTTTTAGCTGATTCAACACAATTTCCTCTTACTTATACTATAAATATGAGTGTTGGTATGAATGAAGCAGATCAAGATTCATCTTCAAATGTATTACATACTCCTTATCAGTTTAAAGTTACAGATTCTACACTTCGCCGTGCTACAGCACATTCAACCTATATCGGAACTTATCGTTTTAATGGCACCAAATCCGGTGATGTTATTGGAACTGAGTTTTATGTAAAAAATACTGATACTGTTTCATCAGCTAGTATGTTCTTTACTCCAAATACTACTTTTGGTAATGGTGAGTCTGTCATCTTAACTTTATATGAACCAGATGGTAATGGTGGATGGAATCCTATTATTTCTTCTGATCCTTATGACTTATCAGCAGATGATACAGTTGGAAATATGGTAACAATTCCTTTTAAAGTTGATGGATTTTCAGAAATTATTCAACCTGGATATTACATGGCTGGTTTAGAATCATATTTAGATCCTTCGACACAGGTTATTGGAGTATATGGTGATAATATTTTTCCACATAATTATGCTGTCTCTTCAGCTATTTCTGTTGATGGTGCTTGGTATTATACATCTGCTGCCGTACCTGATATTATATTGAACTTTAATGGTAATTCTGTTGGAATTCACAATCCTTCTTCTGAATATGATAAAGTGTCTGTATATCCTAACCCTGCCAATACTGAAATCCATGTTGACAACGCAGAAGGTGCTACTATTTCAGTTTACAATTTGATGGGACAAAGCGTAATGACTGTTACAGATGCTAATAAATTCAATACACTGAATACTGCCGATTTAGCTGCAGGAACATACATTGTTAAAGTTATTAACGATAATAATGTTAAAACACAAAAA
>JALTEO010000255.1 GCA_027073875.1 Bacteroidales bacterium | reverse complement strand
TTATTAATCTTTAAGTAATCTTCTTGAATACAATAAAGAAATTAGCAGGTCAAACGGCAGTCTATGGACTAAGTAGTGTCATCGGACGATTTTTGAATTATTTGCTGGTTCCGTTATACACCTATAATCTGCCAACAGGACAATATGGTGTTGTTACAGAATTGTACGCCTATGTTAGTTTTCTAATTATTATTTTAACTTATGGGATGGAAACCGGATTTTTTCGTTTTTCCGAAACCGAGCAAAACTTAAACAAAGTATATTCCACAACGCTTACTTCTTTATTTTCTACATCATCATTATTCATTCTTTTCTTCTTATTTTTTTATAAAAATGTTGCTTCGTCAATTGGTTACGCATCACACCCCGAATATATTTTATGGTTTGCTTTTATTATTGCCACTGATGCTTTTGTATCGATTCCTTTTGCTAAACTTCGTAGAGAGAACAAGGCAGTTAGGTTTGCTGTTATCAAGTTGATAAATATTTTTGTCAATGTAGGGTTAAACCTCTTTTTTATTAAACTGTGTCCTTACCTGATTGAACAAAATCCGGATTCGTGGGTTGCTGCTTTCGGATTGGGAGACATCAGCATTAAATATATTTTTATTTCTAATCTTGTAGCAAGTTTAGTTACGCTTCTTCTTTTACTCCCTGATATTTTGAGCGTTAAGTTCGAGTTTGACAAAGCATTATTGAAAAAAATATTAATATACTCATTACCCCTGTTGGTTGCCGGTCTTGCAGGAATGGTTAATGAAACTTTAGACCGTATTTTGCTGAAAGTATTATTGCCTGCAACTTCTGATGTCATGCAACAAATTGGTATCTATGGTGCTAATTATAAAATTGCTATTCTGATGACATTATTTATACAAATGTTTCGTTATGCTGCCGAACCATTTTTCTTCTCCCAAGCAAAAGAAAAAGACGCCAAAGAAACTTATGCCAAGGTAATGAAGTATTTTATAATCTTTGGACTATTGATTTTCTTATTTGTCATGCTTTATATTGATGTCATTAAATATTTTATCGGAGCCGATTATCGAGAAGGATTAAAAATTGTTCCTATTATCTTGCTGGCAAATTTATTTTTAGGAATTATCTATAATTTATCTGTTTGGTATAAGCTAACCAATAAAACAAAATTTGGTGCTTACATTGCATTGATAGGAGCTGTAATTACAATCGTTTTAAATATTATTTTAATCCCTAAAATCGGTTATATGGGGTCTGCATGGGCAACATTTTTCTGTTATTTTTCTATGATGATTATTTCATTTGTTTGGAGTCGCAGAACCTATAAAATCTCATATGATATTAAGAATCTATTGCTTTATTTTATCCTTGCGTTAGCTATTTTCTTTTTTGCAACCCATTTTACAATAAACAATCTTTTAATAAAATATACTGTTAACTCAATATTATTGTTGGGCTTTATCTTACTTGCTGTATTAAAAGAAAAATTATATTTGTTTCTCAAAAAAAATCACAATGAAAGTTAGAATTGTTAATCAATCAAAACATGCAAATCCTTCGTATGAAACCATTGACTCTGCAGGAATGGATTTACGAGCAAATTTAGAATCACCGATTATCTTAAAATCACTTGAGCGAACACTGGTACCAACAGGTTTATTTATTGAACTGCCTTCCGGCTTTGAAGCACAAATTCGTCCACGAAGCGGGCTGGCATTTAAACATGGTCTTACTGTTTTGAATACTCCCGGCACTATTGATGCGGATTATCGCGGTGAAATAAAAGTCATTTTGGTAAATCTCTCTAACGAACCTTTTGAAATTAAAGATGGTGAGCGGATAGCCCAAATGGTTATTAATAAGGTAGAACAAATTTCGTGGGAATCTGTTGAAGTATTGACAGATACCGAACGCGGTGCAGGAGGTTTCGGACATACCGGCAAGAATTAAGGAGTAGAAATTTAAAAGTAGAAAGTTTGTAAAGTCTGAAAGTTAAAAGTTTAATGTGCTAATGCAATAAAAAGTTATAACTAGAAATAAATAAATAAAAGAATAAAAACTTTACAGACTTTCAACTTTATGAACTTTAAAAACTAAAGAAATAAACAGATGAAAATAATTATTCCAATGGCAGGCATGGGGAAACGCATGCGTCCCCACACACT
>JALTEO010000254.1 GCA_027073875.1 Bacteroidales bacterium | reverse complement strand
TCAGAGGATGGGATTCCAGTTGGTATGGTGGGAAAAAGAAATATGAGGAATTTATCATTGAAGATGATAAAATTCGTAAATATATCAATGCCCGTTTATCACAAGCAGGTATTTCACGGATGCCAATCGAAAGAACACCCAAGTTAATTACGGTAACAATTCATACTGCCCGTCCGGGAATTATTATTGGAAAAGGTGGACAAGAAGTTGATAAACTGAAAGAAGAGTTAAAGAAATTAACTAAAAAAGAAGTCCAAATCAATATCATGGAAATCAAAAGACCGGAATTAGAGGCAAGTTTAGTTGCCAATAATGTAGCCCGTCAGATTTCAGGTAGAATTTCATTTAAAAAAGCTATTAAGACTGCTATTGCAGCTTCTATGCGTATGGGTGCCGAAGGAATTAAAATTCAAGTATCAGGCAGATTAAACGGTGCCGAAATGGCTCGTTCGGAAACCTATAAAGAAGGACGAATTCCTCTGCATACTTTTCGTGCCGATATTGATTATTCTTTGAAAGAAGCTCAAACAAAATTAGGACTGATTGGTGTGAAAGTTTGGCTGTTTAGAGGCGAGGTTTATGGAAAACGCGATTTGTCTCCTAACTTTAAACCAAAGAACAAAGGATTTAGAAGAGACGACAGAAGGAGAGACGATAGAAGAAGAAAATAATTATATAATCACTTAAAGATTACGGTAAAATGTTACAACCGAAAAAAACAAAACATAGAAGATGGCAAAAGGGCAGAATGAAAGGAAATGCTCAAAGAGGTAATCAAATTGCCTTTGGATCGTTTGCTATTAAATCATTAGATACCACATGGATTACCGGACGGCAAATTGAAGCTGCTCGTCAGGCAATTACCCGTCATATGAAAAGAGAAGGACAACTGTGGATAAGAATTTTTCCGGACAAACCTATTACCAAGAAACCTGCCGAGGTTCGTATGGGTAAAGGTAAAGGTGCTCCCGAAGGATTTGTTGCTCCTGTTACTCCGGGTAGAATTCTAATGGAAGTAGAAGGTGTTCCTTACGATGTTGCAAAAGAAGCAATGAGATTAGGTGCCCAGAAATTTCCGGTGAGAACAAAATTTATTGTTCGCCGTGATTATAATTTTGAATAATCTGAAAAAAATAAACGATGAAAAATTCAGAAATTAGACAGATGACCGATAAGGAATTGAAAGAACGAATCGAAGAAGAGAAATTAAGATTGGTAAAGATGAAAATAAACCATGCAATTTCTCCGATGGAGAATCCGAATTTGATTCCGGCACTCAGAAAAGATATTGCCCGGTTGAAGAATGATGTTAGAAGAAGAGAATTAGAAAAAATAGCAAAATAATATTTCCAATGGAAAATAGAAATTTAAGAAAAGAAAGAATTGGAATTGTTGTTAGTAACAAAATGGATAAAACCGCTATTGTTGCTGTTCAACAAAAGAAGAAACATCCAAAATATGGTAAGTTTGTTAAAAAAACTACCAAGTTTTATGCTCACGATGAAAAAAACGATTGTAGTATCGGTGATTTAGTTCAGATTCAAGAGACTCGTCCGTTGAGTAAAACAAAAAGATGGCGGTTTGTAAAAATTATAGAAAAGGTTAAATAGTTATGATACAGAGAGAATCAAGATTAAATGTGGCGGATAATAGCGGAGCCAAAGAAGTGCTTTGTATTGGCGTACTTGGTGGGAGTAAAAAGAGATATGCCCGTGTAGGCGACGAAATAGTTGTCACGGTAAAATCAGCTATTCCTTCCGGCGAAATCAAAAAAGGTACGGTTACCAAAGCTGTTGTTGTTCGCACCAAAAAGGAAATTAGAAGAAAAGACGGTTCCTATATTCGTTTTGACGATAATGCAGTTGTTTTAATGAATGCTGCAGGTGAACTGAGAGGTACGCGTATTTTTGGTCCTATGCCTCGTGAATTACGCGAAACTAAATATATGAAGATTATTTCACTGGCACCGGAAGTGCTTTAAAATTATTAAAGATGGCTAAGAAGTTACATATAAAAAAAGGTGATGAGGTTATGGTGATAGCCGGAAATAACAAAGGACAAAAAGGTAAAGTCCTTGAAGTTATTGTTTCTAAAAAAAGAGCTATCGTAGAGGGAATTAATATGGTCTCAAAAAGCTCAAAACC
>JALTEO010000253.1 GCA_027073875.1 Bacteroidales bacterium | reverse complement strand
ATATACAGGTCCTGCCAGTGCACCTCTTCCGGCTTCGTCGCAGCCAACTTCTCGTCTGCCGGACAATAAAAAGGGTTTCAATTTAGTTTTTGGTATTGCCAATAGAAATAAACTTTAACTTTGCAAAAGAATAAAAAAAATCGTTATGTCCATAATTGTTAAGAATGTTGTGAAATTTTACGGGAAGCAAAAAGCCCTCGATGATGTTAGTTTTACGATTGATGAAGGTAAGATTGTCGGTTTTCTTGGACCCAATGGTGCAGGAAAATCTACAATGATGAAAATTATTACGGGATTTATCTCAAAAACTTCCGGTGAAGTGCTGGTAAATGATATGGATATTGACGAGCAGTCACTTGGCGTTCGTAGAATTATCGGTTATTTGCCCGAAAATAATCCGCTGAATTTGGAGATGTATGTTCGTGAATATTTGCTGTTTGTAGCGGGGATTTACAAATTGGGAAAAAATAAGGATGATAAAATCAACGAAATGATTGAGTTGACAGGTTTAACGCCGGAGCAGAACAAAAAAATAGGGGAGCTTTCCAAAGGATTCCGCCAACGATTGGGCTTGGCACAAGCTTTATTGCACGACCCTGAGGTGCTAATTTTAGACGAACCGACTTCCGGTTTGGATCCGAATCAGATTATTGAGATACGCGACCTGATTCAACGAGTCGGGAAAAAGAAAACCGTGATGTTATCTACTCATATTATGCAGGAAGTAGAAGCTATTTGTGATGAGGTAATTATTATTAATCAAGGGAAAATTGTTGCCAAAGAAAAAATTGAAAATATCCATAGTGTTGTAGAAGAAAAAACACAAACTATTATTGTGGAATTCGATAAAACGGTGTCTCAAGAGATGCTTGTTAAGATTAAAGGTGTTCAGAAAGTGGTTGGCATTGATAAAAATAAGTGGTTGTTCGAAGCACCTGTTTCTGAGGATATCCGCCCTGAGATTTTTAATTTTGCCGTTAAAAATAATTTGACTGTTCTGTCGCAGCAAAAGAAAGAAATGAGCTTGGAAGAGGTGTTTCAACAATTAACAAAGTAAAATATTGCCGAAAGATGATTTTTTTTAGTATCAAACATTTTATAATTTCTCTTAGTTTGGTGTTTTTTACTACATCCGTTTTTCCACAATCATTAGGAGATGATACTGTTAACAACGAATCAAAAAATATAATTAAGTTCAATCCCTTGGCAATCATTTTCTCCCCTCCAATCTTCACATCGGAATACAGAGTCATTCTCGAACACTCTGTAAATAATAAATCATCATTTTTTGCAGGGGCTTCTTTTCTCAGTAGAAATCCCATTCTTTGGGCACTCGAATTAGACTTGCCTGCAACAGGATACAGAATTCAAGGTGGTTATAAATTTTACTACAAAGGAAATGCTCCAAAAGGTTCATACATAGGTCCTTTTGTTTCATTTGCTAATGTTTTTGTAAATCAAGATAGATTCACTAACTCGGATGGGAATTATTTGCATAATCTGTCCTTTTTTAATCTGGACTTTATTTACGGACATCAATTTGTCTTTAAAAATAACTTAACATTTGATATTGCTACGGGACTTGGCTATAAAAAGAATAATTATTCCGGCACACAAAATAAAATATCAAATCCTTTTGAAAATATTCTTAGCTCTTCAGCGTATTATGCTTTTACAAATATTAAGTTGGTATGTAACTTAAATTTAGGATATAAATTTTGATATTTTCATTCTTTTTTAGTCAAGAAGCTTCCAATATTATCATCCTCGACAAAAGTAAATAAAGGATCTTTACGCTACCGAGTGAATCCCTCTATTAAGAAGGGTTTAAGGGTTTTATTTTTACCTCCTTGTTTTTTTGAGTGCTCGCTCAAACCAATGAAAGCGGGAAATCCTTCCGAGAAGGAAAGCGTCATGCTGAACTTGTTTCAGCATCTAAAAAGATTCCGAAACAAGTTCGGAATGACGGGGAACAAATTTGGAATGACCAAAGGGGCTTGTTCTGAAATAGATTGATAGTAGTATTTCTTTTTTACTGATTTAAAGGTTTTCTGAAAATAAAGTTTTACATTTGTTCAAAAATAAAAATAGGGTTACTTTTGGTAATTATATGTTGTCGTTGTAAGCTATTTAAAATGAGGAAAT
>JALTEO010000252.1 GCA_027073875.1 Bacteroidales bacterium | reverse complement strand
TATTAATTATTTGCTTTAACTTATTATCGTGTTCGTTAAGTTTAGTTTCTAAATTATAAACATCATTTTCTAAGTCTTTAAATCTTTGGTTAGTGATTTTTTCTGTATTGATAGCATAACCATCTAAAATATAATTTCTTAAGATATTAGTTGCCCATTGTCTAAATTTTATTGCTTTAGCTGAGTTTGTTCTATAGCCAACAGCCAAAATAATATCTAGACTATACAGCTTAACTAGCTTGTCGGAATTTGCAAAGTGCATTTTTTGCACATTGCTTTTTTCATTTACTTCTTTATCTTTTAAAATATTATTTATATGTCGGGTTATAACAGTTCTGTCTTTTTCAAATAATTTTGATATTTCGTCTTGCCTCAACCATATAGTCTCATTATTAACAGATACTTTTAACTCAATTTCTCCATTTTGATAAATAACAATATTTTGTTCGTTTTTCATATTCTAAATTGAGTACCTCGTTTCGATTTTACACGGTAACCAACCGATATTATTACATCGAGATTGTAGTAATCTACCTGATATATTTTACCATCTAAAGCAGTTGTTGCATTTTTTGCAACAACTGAATTCTTAATTAATTCACCTTCTTTAAATATATTAGCTATATGTCTTGATATTACGGATTTATCACGCTCGAACAATTCCGAAATTTGATTAAGGTTTAACCAAACGGTATCGTCTTCAAACTTTACTTCTATTTTTGTGGAAATATCATCGGGTTGATATATTACTATTTCATTATTTCTCATTGTTTTATTTATTCACTCAAAAATATCTAAGTTTATTTAAAAAAGCAGAAGAAGGTCTTCTTAATCCCATTTTATCATTATTTGATATCACAAATTGTGATTTCAAACTATTAAACTCATCTTTAGAAAGTTGAAACATAAAGTCGTCGGGAAATCTTTCAATATTTCTTTTAACAACTTGGTTCAATACTCGGGTTAATAAAGTAAATTTTATTTTGAATCTCGCTATGTTTAATAATTCCGGCATTATATATTGATTTACAATCTGTTAATTAGTCATATATCTAACATTAATTAATATAATTATCATAAACCAATTTAATGCCTTGTTCCAAATTAACTTTTTCTTTCCAACCCAGTTTATTAAGCTTAGAAACATCAAGTTGTTTTTTAAAAGTCCCGTCCGGTTTATTTGTGTTCCAAACAATATTACCGGTGAACCCTACTGTATTTTTAACTAATTCGGCTAAATCTTTAATTGGTAAATCTTTTCCCGTACCAATATTAATGTGGGTATTTCTTATTTCTTGTGTGTTGTTATCTATCACATCTTTAAAATCGATATTTTCTATTAAAAACACACAAGCGTCTGCCAAGTCATCAACATATAAAAATTCTCTAAGCGGTTTGCCACTGCCCCAAAGTTCTACACTAATTTCGTTGTTGTTAGAATTTATACCATATTTTTTTAAAATATCTAAAATTTCTGTTTCCGTATTTTTATCGGAAACGCCTTCAATAGGGTTTTTATTTAAGTCTTGTCTTAATGCTGTTTTCATTATATATTATGTTGTTTAAGAATTATTTTACAAATCAAAAAATCCAACTCCGTATCAATATCAACAGATGTTTGTTGGTTTATAATTAATGCTTTTGTTTTTGGTAAAAATTATTTTTTTCAACTTATAAAGTCCTCGTAGTTGTCTGGGGTTATTATTTCAAATTTATAATTGTCATAAGCTTTGCTAAAAGCAGTTGGTACTTTTGCTTTTTTCTTTTTATCCCATTTAAATTCATAGGCAAATAATTGTCCGTTTCGTTCTTCAATATAATCAATTTCTTGTCCTGCATGTGTTCTCCAAAAATATTTATTACTATATATTTTATTGTATTCGCAATATATAATCCGGAATATTTAATATTTTCCATCGTAACAACCTGAGTGTTGTTGTCAATAAAACCATTAGTTTGGTAAAAGTAATTAGTTTCTGCGATATAAATTGCACCATTAAGGCGGTAATATTTTGGCATTACTCTGTAATTTCTGCAAATATTAAAGGGCATAATATCCTCCTGTTTTTTTACTTCCTCTGCGTTCTATTAAATTTCTTTTTACAAATATTCTGATATACCTATCTAAAGTATCAATAGGGATTCCCAATTTATCAGATAATTCCTTAACCTTAATTCCCGGATTTTTTCTAATTTCTTCTAAAGTTAATTTTTGCCTATCATTTAATCCGTCATTTAATCCGTCACTTAATCCGTCACTTAATTGTTCTTTAAACAAAACAAACTCAAAACTATTTTTATTAGCATTAATTATTGGAGGTATTACACCATAATTTTTACATATAGTAAAAATGCGTTTTATTCCTGAACCGTATTTTTCTATTATACCTATTTCTTTAAAAGCATCGGCAATAAGTTTATTTCTTGTTTGAGACGAATATTTGAATTTTAATAAATTATCTAATGTTAAATCACCATATAAACCACCGGGGTTATAAAACTCTATTCTGTTATCGTAAATCTTAATTATGCTGCCATTACTGCTTCTGTAATCTCTATGTACCAGCATATTAATTACAATCTCTCTAATTGCATCTAGTGGATAATCGTATCGTTCGGTATGTTGTGGGTTGCCTGTTATTATAAGCTCTACCATTAAGTGCTTTTTTATAAAAGCCATTATCTTATCTAGTTGAGTAAAAAGGTCATCATTTATCGATATTGTATCAATAATTGTAATATCAGTTTTAAATCTACCTATTTGAATATCGCTAACAAAACTGCCATTTTTAACAAAAAGCAAATATGCTCCAAAAGTCAGCTTATTATCTCGTAATATATTTTTTAAATTTAGAAATTCCAATGGTTGGTAATCAACCTTTGTGTTGTGTTTTTCTTCGTATCTTTTTATAAAATTATTTACTTTTTCAATATCAATATCATTTATGCTGTGGATAGCATCCGGGTAGTAATCCCAACTGCTATTAATTGTTTGTAAGTGCATATTAGATATGTCATCTAAACTCATTAAATGATTTGAATTTAGGTTTCTAATATTTCTATATCTGGTATTATTTGAGGTATAGTATTTTGTTTTATTTCGTTAAGCCATTTTTGCATTGTTTCTTCGGTAATAGAAACCCCTATAATAGTTCCATCATCTTTTAAACCTATTAATATTTTGCCTCCTTTACTATTAGAAAAAGCAACAATTGTTTCAATAACAGACTTATTAAACGACTGTTTAAATTCAACAGTTTCGCTTTCGCCATTATTGATAATATTTTTTAGTTCTTTTTCTGTCATTTTTTTGTGGTCGAAAATTTCGACTTCGAAAATTTAAACTTATTTTCCCTCTCTGCAAATTTCTATATTCATCGTATTATACAGCTCCGCCACCCTCAGTCCCATTTATGAAACTGCAGCACCATAGAAAATTAATGCAAATATACGCTATTTAGATATTGACTTAACGAAATAACTGGGAATTTCAAGCTTAACTGACATACCTATTTCTAATAAGCTGACAACTAAATTGTTTTTACCTTTTATGAATTCTACTAAGCCCTTGTATCCCTTAAATTTACCATCGGTTATTTGTATCTCTTCGCCTTGCTTAAAAATGGTCTTGTCCACAATAATATTTTCTGATTCTTGCAATAATATTCTGATATTCAAAATGTCTTGTTCTCGTACTTTGGCATTATTTGTCCCAAAACGAACAAAATTTACAACGCCATCGGTTGCCAGTATTTTCCAAAAATCATTAGGAGTAATTTTGACAAATAAATAGCCCGGGAACAAAGGAATCTCTACTTTCTTTTTCCTATCGCTCCATTGCCGCATTGTCTTTGTCAGAGGCAGATAAACCTCATAGCCGGCATCTTGCAAAAGATCTCTCGTTTTTTTCTCTGCTCGCGATTTGGTATAAACAACATACCAATGCATACCGGTTATTTCAGATTTTCCCAATACCACTGTGCCGCATTTTGTAATCCTGTTTTGACATCAAATTGAGGATTATAATTCAACAATCTTCTTGCTTTCTCAATGTTCGCCAATGAGTGTGGAATATCGCCCTCACGAAACGGACCAAAAACCGGTTCAATTGTTCTCACAGACTTATCGAATTGAATTAGATTCTCCCTGATAAAGTCAAAAAGTTCTACAAGCGTAGTCCGTTGTCCGTAAGCCACATTATAAACCTGATTGACAGCTTCTTTCTTTTCAGAAAATAAAGCAAGGTTATTTGCCTGAACCACATTGTCAATATAGGTAAAATCACGCGAATAACTGCCATCGCCATTAATGACAGGTTGTTGATGATTGATAAGCTGCATAAAAAATTTCGGTATTACGGCAGCATAAGCACCTTCGGGGTCTTGCCGGCGACCAAACACATTAAAATACCGGAGTCCGATGGTCTCAATACCATACAGTTTTGAAAAAATTCCGGCATATAATTCATCTACAAATTTTGTAATAGCATACGGCGATAACGGGTTACCTATTTTGTCTTCCTGTTTGGGCAACTCCTTACTGTCGCCGTAAGTAGAAGAACTGGCAGCATATACAAACCGTTTTATTCCGGCATCTTTGGCGGCAGCAATCATATTGACAAATCCACCGATATTTACATCATTCGTTGTTTTCGGGTCTTTAATAGAACGAGGAACAGAACCAAGTGCCGCCTCATGAACAACAGCATCAACCGCCGTTACAGCTTTTCTGCAAGTATCAATATCACGAATATCCCCCTCGATTAGCAAAAAATTGGGATTCATCAGAAAAGGTTCGATATTCTCGCGTTTGCCTGTAGAAAAATTATCCAAGCAAACTATGCTATGACCTTCTTTCAGCCAAAATTCACACAGATTGGAACCAATAAATCCGGCACCGCCGGTAACTAAAATTCTCACGAATAAAAAATTTTCTCAAAAATAGAAAAATTAACCCGATTCTCGCCATTTATCCCATCCTTATTTTTTGTTAACAATTTACAAACATTCCGGTTGTTCAAAATTTCGAAAGATTTATTATTATCTCTGTAAAAAATTACTTTAATTTTGTTGTCCTTTTTACTTATTACAAAATAAATATGACAGAAAAAAATAAGCAATCAAAATCCGTTAATCTTGTCGAAATACCCGATAAAGTTCCTCCACAAGCACTTGAAATTGAACAAGCAGTATTAGGAGCCATCCTTTTAAGCAAAGATGCAATATTAGATGCCGGTCAGATATTGAAACCTGAAAGTTTCTACAGCGAAAAACATCAAATTATCTTTCAAGCACTTCAGGAATTATCCAAACGACTTGAACCGGTTGATTTGTTGACCCTCTCCAACGAATTACGAAAAATGAAAAAATACGAGGAAGTAGGAGGTGCCGGTTATTTAACACTGCTTTCAACAAAGGTTGCTTCTTCTGCCAATTTAGAATATCATGCCAAAATTGTAGCTCAAAAATTTATTCAACGGGAATTAATTAGAGTAGCTACGGAAATGCTGACTTATTCCTATGACGAAGATACCGATGTGGCTGATTTATTGGATAAATCGGAGAGATTACTTTTTGAAGTTGCCGAAGGAAATATAAAAAAGGAAAGTCAGCGAATTGACAGAATCATTAAAACCTCTATGGAAAAAATTGAGGCAGCAGGTAAACAAAAAGAATTAATCGGAGTTCCCTCGGGATTTACCGAAATTGATCGTATTACATCAGGATGGCAACCTTCCGACTTAATTATTGTCGCTGCCCGCCCGTCAATGGGAAAAACTGCCTTTGTCCTGTCTATGGCAAAATTAATTGCTTTCAAAAAAATTCCCGTTGCCTTATTTTCTCTTGAAATGTCGGATGTGCAATTGGTAAATCGTCTGATAGTGAGTGAATCACGCATCCCCGCCGAAAAAATAAGAACGGGGAAACTGGAAAGCCACGAATGGACACAATTGGAAAAAACTTTACAGCCGCTTATTGAAGCTCCTATCTTTATTGACGACACACCGGCACTAAATATTTTTGAGTTACGGTCGAAATGCCGCCGGCTAAAGACACAAAACAATATCCGGCTCATTATCATTGATTACCTGCAACTGATGCGTGGCGATGAAAGATCGAAGTTTAGCCGTGAACAGGAAGTAAGTACTATTTCCCGTTCCTTGAAAGCACTGGCAAAAGAATTGGAAGTGCCAATTATTGCTTTGTCGCAGTTAAATCGTTCGGTAGAAACTCGCTCGGGACATAAACGACCTCAACTTTCCGACTTGCGGGAATCGGGAGCCATAGAGCAGGATGCCGACCTTGTCTTATTTATCCACCGCCCCGAAAAAATGGGAATAACCGAGGACGAAAATCAAAATTCTACAAAAGGACTGGCGGAAATACTCATTGAGAAACATCGTAACGGTGCTACCGGATTGGTGCCGCTGCGTTTCATTGAACGGATTGCTACCTTTGTTGACTTTGATGCACCGCTTGACCCGTTGGAAAGTGATATGGATTCCGTAACTTTGCCATCACGCGATAGTGAACAGGACGATAATTTAGCAAGTTTTGACAATTTACAGCCCGATAATCCGTTAGATGGAACGAAAGATCCTTTTTAAAAAATGATACGGAAATTTATTTTTTTGGTTGCTGTTTTCTTAATTGCATTGCACGGAAGAGCATCGCAAATCCTTATTCCGATGGACGAGGCACAACAGAATCATTTGAAAGCATACGGAATTGCTTATTGGGTTCTACAGAATGGGCTGGAAATAAAATGGTTACTGAATTATCGTGGCGGTAGTTTTCTGATTCCATCGCACAAAGAAGTTGCTGATGAATGTTCTGTTCGCGGTGTTTCGTATGAAATTTTGCCCGATGCCAAGGTAAATAGTATTCTGGCAATGATTAGTCAGCCCGATGTTAATATGGATGCCGTGAAATTGGAGGTGGCACCAAAAATTGCCGTCTATTCACCTAAGAACAAGCAGCCGTGGGACGATGCCGTTACGCTCGTTCTGACTTATGCCGAGATTCCATACGATATCATTTATGATGATGAGATTATGCAAGGCAAACTCGCCAACTACGACTGGCTACACCTTCACCACGAAGACTTTACCGGACAATACGGCAAATTCTACTATGCCTACCATAATACACCGTGGTATCAGGAAGAGGTCAGAACACAAGAAGCCACAGCACGAAAATATGGTTTTGCCAAAGTCTCAAAACTGAAATTGTATGTCGCCCAGCAAATTAAGCAGTTTGTAGGCAAAGGCGGTTACCTTTTTGCAATGTGTTCGGCAAC
>JALTEO010000251.1 GCA_027073875.1 Bacteroidales bacterium | reverse complement strand
TATCGTGGGTATGATTACTAATCATAGCTATCTGGATAATCCCACTTTCCGTGGTATGCGCCAGAGTTTGATGAAAACCTTCGATGAAATTTACATACTCGATCTACACGGAAATAGTCTGAAAAAGTAAACCACACCCGAAGGTGGTAAAGATGAAAATGTATTTGACATTCGGCAGGGCGCGGCAATAGCATTATTTGTCAAGAATAAAAAACCACATGCAGCACAAGTATTTCATGCGGATTTGTATGGTTTGCGCGAAGAAAAGTATGAATGGCTTACGAGAAACGATTTTATTAAAGAAAATTATAAACAAATTGAACCTCAGAGTCCCTACTACTTTTTCGTAAAAAGAAATACTGAAAAAATAAAGCAATATTTGGAGTGGAAAAGGATAGATGAAATATTTCCGGTTAATAGTGTTGGAGTCGTCACATCACGTGATAACTTTGCAATCAGTGTTGATAAAAGAGAATTGAAAAATAGACTACTACAAATACAGAATCCTTCACAACCGGATGAAGTAATTTTGCAAACCTATAATTTGAAAGAGAAATCAAACTGGAAAATCAAAGAAGCTCGACAAAAAATTTCAAATATTCGTAATTTAGATGCTCATATTCAGGAAATATTATATCGGCCGTTTGATAAGCGCTATATATTTTACCATAAGTCATTAATTGAACGCATGCGTCATGAAGTTATGCGTCACATGCTGGAAGAGAATATCGGAATTTTATTTACGCGTCCGTCCAAACCAAATTATAAATTTTCTGTTTTTGCTTCAAATAACTTAATTGATCAATGCGTGGTAGGTAATAAATCAGCAGGTGCAGGAATTTCTTATATTGCTCCGTTATATTTTTATTCCAAGAATGAAAAAAAGAATCCGAAACATGGAATGACAATAATGATGGTTTTTGATGAAGAAGAAACTTACGGGAAAAAACCAAATATCCCACCATTCATTTTTGAGAAATTGGAACAGGTGTTTAAAAATAGGCCATCACCGGAAAAACTATTCTATTACATCTATGGTGTTCTTTACAGCAATATCTTTCGCGAAAAATACTCCGAATTTTTAAAGATCGATTTTCCCCGTGTTCCGTTTACTGCTGACTTTAAACTTTTTAATAAAATAGGTGCATTGGGTAAAGAACTGGCGGATTTGCATTTGTTTAAAAGCAAGGTGCTTGCTCATCCTATTGCCAAATATCAGGGCGAAGGTGATAATGATCGTATTGAAAAAATCATCTATAAAGAAAACGAACAACGCATCTACATTAACAAGGACAAGTATTTTGAAGGTGTAACAACGGAAGTGTGGAACTACCATATCGGTGGCTATCAGGTGCTCCATAAATATCTAAAAGACCGTAAAGGCAGAATTATGGAGGATGCACCGCGTTATTGCAGAGTAGTTACGGCTTTAAATAAAACAATTAAATTACAGGAAGAGATAGATAATATTTTTCAAGAAGTAGAGAAAGAATTAATCCAATTCTGAAAGGAATATCCGTGAATGAAGAGCTTAGAATAAATTATTTAACTTTACTACCGAAGCTTAGCGCCTTTCATTTTTTTACAATAAAATTTTTTTTCACAGCCTTACAGTCGTTTAGTCAAAGTATGCGGTATTCGATTCAGTGATTGTTAAATACTTATTAAGCTCTCGTTAATTTGTAATCGGATTCTACAAAAGGAATTTTCTATTGATTGGGCTTTGCCAATTATCGCAGCAAAGCTCCTGCCATAAAATCTTCAATGTATTTTTGAACACATTCATTATTTTCAGTATATTCAAATTTTGAGTTAAAAGGGATAAAACAAAGAAGGAGTCCGTATGTTAAAGAATCATCCCAAGGGATTGATGACCCTTTTCTTTACGGAAATGTGGGAACGTTTCGGCTTTTACACCATGTTGGCCGTTTTTGTGTTGTACATGGATGAAGTGTTTCACTGGAGCGATGCTTACAAAGGACAAGTTTACGGGTTGTATCTGGCGTTTGTTTATTTTACACCGATCGCGGGCGGCTGGATTGCCGATCGGATCTTAGGTTATCGAACGACCATTAAGTTAGGTGCAATCACTTTAGGAATCGGGTATATGTTGCTGGCCTTTTCCAATCCCGATCGTCTCTGGATTTTCTTTTTGG
>JALTEO010000250.1 GCA_027073875.1 Bacteroidales bacterium | reverse complement strand
AAACCTGTTTTTGTAGATGTCGATCCATTTACATTCAACATCAATATCAACGAGATTGAAGCTAAAATCACGGAACGCACCAAAGCTATTATTCCTGTCCATGTTTTCGGGCAAGCCCCACTGATGGAAAGTATCATGGAATTAGCTACCCACTACGATTTGGCTGTAATAGAAGATACGGCACAAGCCCTCGGCAGCGAATATTATTTTGACGACGGCACAACCGAAAAGTTGGGCACTATCGGCACAATGGGCTGCACTTCGTTTTTCCCGTCAAAAAACCTCGGTTGTTACGGTGACGGCGGTGCTATCTTCACCAACGACGATACGCTTGCCGAAAAACTGCGTTCGCTCGTCAATCACGGAATGACGGTCAGGTATTATCACGATTACATTGGGGTTAACTCCCGCCTCGACAGTATTCAGGCAGCCATCCTCAATGTCAAGCTGAAACATTTGGACGAATATAACGATAAACGCCGCAAGGCAGCTGCATTTTATACCGAAGCATTTTCAAACAATCCACATATTACCCCGCCGGCAGTTTCACCGAAAAGTAAACACATCTATCATCAATATACTTTAAAGATGAATGATGTAAACCGTGATGAGTTACAAAAACATTTGCAAGAAAAAGGCATCCCTTCCGCTGTGTATTATCCGGTGCCGCTGCATCTGCAAAAAGCATATATTCACAATGGCTATAAACGAGGCGATATGCCCGTAACCGAAGCATTAAGTAATATTGTATTATCTTTGCCTATGCATACCGAATTGGACGAAGAACAACTGACATATATTACCGAATCGGTATTGGAATTTGTAAATAAATAATAATGAGCGATAAAAAATATTTTGCACACGAAACAGCTGTTATTGATGATGGCTGTAAAATAGGCGATGGCACTAAAATCTGGCATTTTACACATATAATGACCGGAGCCATTGTTGGAGAACGGTGTAATATCGGACAAAATGTGGTAGTTTCTCCCGATGTGGTTTTAGGTAAAAATGTCAAGGTACAGAACAATGTTTCTATTTACACAGGTGTTATCTGCGAAGATGATGTGTTTTTGGGTCCGTCCATGGTTTTTACCAATGTTACCAATCCACGCAGTGCCGTTATCCGCCGAGATGCTTACGAAACCACTTTGGTAAAGAAAGGGGCAACCATTGGTGCTAATTCCACGATTGTGTGTGGAACAACTTTAAATGAATACTGTTTTATCGGTGCCGGAGCTGTTGTTACGAAAGATGTTCCCGCCTTTGCCTTGGTAGTCGGCAATCCCGCCCGCCATATCGGTTGGATGAGTCGTTATGGTCATCGTTTAAATTTTGATGATAGCGGGTTGGCAACTTGTCCCGAATCGGGCGAAAAATATAAATTGGAAAACAATAAAGTTAAACTTTTGAATAATGAATAAACCACAAAATTTCGGATTAATCGGATTAGGCGGATATATTGCCATCAGACATGTAAAAGCCATACAAGAAACGGGAAATCAGCTGCTTGCCGGATTAGACAAAAATGATAGCGTGGGATTTATTGACAGTTATTTCCCTAACATGGATTTTTTTACCGAATATGAACGATTTGACCGACATATTGACAAACTAAAACGAGAAGGAAAACCGGTTCATTATATCAGTATTTGCTCACCTAACTATTTGCACGACTCACACATCCGTTTTGCCTTGCGGTCAGGTGCCGATGCGATTTGCGAAAAACCGTTGGTGCTCAACCCGTGGAATGTAGAAGCCCTTGGCGAGATTGAAAAAGAAACAGGTCATAAAGTCAATACCATTTTGCAGTTGCGACTACATCAGTCTATCATTGCCTTGAAAAAAGAAATAGAAGCCAATCCGGACAAACAATATGATGTGGACTTGGCATATATTACCAGCCGCGGACAGTGGTATCATTTTTCGTGGAAAGGCGACAAAACAAAATCGGGCGGTATTGCCACTAATATCGGCATTCATTTTTACGATATGCTCACACATCTTTTTGGCGATGTTCAGGAAAATATATTGCATTATTCCGATGATGCCAAAGCTGCCGGATTTTTACAGTTGAAAAATGCTCGTGTGCGTTGGTTTTTGAGTATTGACTACAACGACCTGCCGAATGAAATCAAAGCAAAAGGACAACGAACCTATCGTTCCATTACGGTGAACGACAAAGAGATAGAATTCAGTCAGGGCTTTACCGACTTGCACACCGAGAGCTATAAAAATATTTTGGCAGGCAACGGTTTTGGTCTGAACGATGCGATGAAATCCATACAGATTGTCCATAAAATAAGAAATACCCAGCCGGTTGGAATTAAAGGAGATTACCATCCACTGTGTGAAAAATTGAAATAATGGAAATTGAAATAAATAAGATTGAACAAAGTACTATCACCCACCTTAATTCCAAAACCAATATCAAGGGAGGAAATTCTCCCCTTGAGGGGAGATACAGAGGGGTGATTAGAGAAAAAGATTAAAAAATGGGAAAAAATAATCATTATAATAAGCATTTAAAAGATTTTGCCCGACAGAACCGTTCTGATATGACCAAAGCTGAAGTAAAAATTTGGAACGAACTTTTACGAAAAAAACAACTTTATGGATACAGGTTCTTGCGTCAAAGACCTATTGCTAATTATATTGTTGATTTTTTTTGTCCCGAGTTAAATCTAATTATTGAAATTGATGGATTTTCTCATCAAAATGAAGAAGTTTACGAAAATGATATCATAAGACAAAAGAAATTGGAAACATTAGGTTACTATTTCTTAAGATTTAGCGATAGAGAAATAATTTTTGACTTTGATAATGTAATACGAACAATAGAAATATGGTTAGAAAATAATAAACAAGTTGTCACCCACCTTAATCCTCCCTCAAGGGAGGAAATTCTCCCCTTGAGGGGAGATACAGAGGGGTGATGAAAAAACTTTTAACTTTGCGAACTTAAAAACTAAATAAAATGTATAACAAACTCATAAATAAAGAAACCAAATTAGCTGTTATCGGGTTGGGCTATGTAGGATTGCCCATTGCCTTGGAATTTGCAAAAAAAATCAAAGTCATCGGTTTTGATATTAAGCCCGAACGGATTGATATGCTAAACAACCAAATTGACCCAAGTAATGAATTGAGCAAGGAAGCATTTGAGAATACAGACATTCTTTTTACGGCAAATCCAGATGATTTGAAAGATGCATCATTTTTTATCGTAACCGTTCCTACGCCTATTGACAATCATAATCTGCCGGACTTAACACCTGTTTACAAAGCATCGGAGACAGTGGGAAAAGCATTATCCAAAGGTGATTATGTTGTTTATGAATCAACGGTATATCCGGGTGCCACCGAAGAAGACTGTGTGCCGATTTTGGAAAAAAAATCCGGCTTAAAATTCCGTGAAGAATTTAAAGTGGGATATTCTCCCGAGCGGATTAATCCGGGTGATACGGAACACACGCTAACCAAAATTAAGAAAGTGGTATCGGGCTGCGATGACGAATCGCTTGATATTATTGGGAAAGTTTATGAGATTGTAGTAACTGCCGGTATTTTTAAAGCGGCAAATATCAAAACTGCCGAAGCTGCCAAAGTTATTGAAAACACCCAACGAGATGTCAATATTGCCCTGATGAATGAACTGTCAATCATCTTTAATCGTTTTGGTATCAACACTTTTGATGTGCTAGAAGCTGCCGGCACCAAATGGAATTTCTTGAAGTTCTTCCCCGGACTGGTTGGCGGGCATTGTATCGGTGTTGATCCTTACTATCTTTCTTACAAAGCTAAGGAATACGGTTATTATCCGCAAATTATTGACGGTGGACGATTTGTAAACGATTCTATGGGACGCTATGTTGCCAAACAAACGGTAAAACGCCTGCTTCAAAAGAAAATTTCTTTGTTGACAGCTCGTGTTTTAATTATGGGAATCACTTTCAAAGAAGATGTTACCGACATCAGAAATACCCGCGTAATTGATATTTACAATGAATTAAAATCGTATAACTTGTGTGTGGATGTAACCGATGCACAGGCAAAACCCAATGAGGTGAAAGCCGAATACGGCATTGACCTTGTAAATAATTTAACCGAAAAATATGATGCTATCATCTTGGCTGTCAACCATAAAGAATATGTAAATCTAACAGAAGATTATTTTAAATCGTTAGGGAAAAACGGCGTATTATTGGTTGATGTCAAAGGTATTTACCGTAAAACAATAAAAAATCTGGATTATTTCAGTTTGTAAATGACAAGAAAAAAAAGCATATTGGTAACCGGCGGACTGGGCTATATTGGCTCCCATACCGTTGTAGAACTTATGCAAAAAGGATATCAGGTTCATATTATTGACAACCTGAGTAATTCTTCTTTAGATGTGTTGGAAGGGATTCAACGCATAACGGGAGAAATACCGCCTTATGATATTTTTGACCTAACCGAAAAAGATAAGGTATTTCAGTTTTTTTCTAAAAATAGTTTTGATGCCATTATCCATTTTGCCGCTTTCAAAGCCGTGGGCGAATCGGTTGAAAAGCCATTGTTGTACTATCGTAACAATTTGAACAGCTTAATAAATATTTTAGACGGTGCTCTGAATTTTGGCACAAAAAATCTCGTTTTTTCTTCGTCGTGCACCGTATATGGACAACCTGATGACAAAGACTTGCCGGTAACGGAAAATAGTCCCATTATGCCGGCTAACTCACCTTACGGCAATACCAAACAGATTTCGGAAGAGATAATTACCGATTTTATTAAATCTAACCCGCAGTTTTCAGCCATTTTGTTGCGATATTTCAATCCTATTGGAGCTCATCCTACCGGATTTATCGGTGAATTGCCCCGCGGTGTACCTAATAATCTGGTGCCATTCATTACACAGACAGCCATCGGACTCCGGCAGGAGTTGAGTGTCTTTGGTGATGATTATAATACACCTGATGGCACACCCATCCGCGACTACATTGACATTATGGATTTGGTAGATGCTCATATTGTAGCCGTTGAGCGGCTTACAAAAGGACAAACAAAAAAAAATCCCGAAGTTTTTAATCTTGGTACAGGCAGAGGATTAACAGTGCTTGAAGTCATTAAGACTTTTGAAAAAGTGACAGAACAAAAACTAAATTATAAAATTGTAGGCAGGCGGGAAGGCGATATTGAAAAAGTGTGGGCTGACACTTCTTTTGCCAACAAGGAATTAGGGTGGAAAACCAAAAGAACGCTTGCCGATTCGCTGGAAACAGCTTGGAAATGGGAGCAGTATTACCAGAAAAACGCATAACTAAAAATGGGATTTTTGAGAAAAATACAAGAATCAAAACAAGCCGGCAAAAAGTTGCTGGCTGTCCTCATTGATCCTGATAAATTCACAAAAGACGAAAACACACCACTGGTTAGCCAACTGAAAAAGACACCTCCCGATATTTTGCTTGTCGGCGGCAGCTTGTTGTCAGACTATTTGGACGAAACAATCACTTTCCTGAAAAAACATCTTAGTGTTCCCGTTTTTCTTTTCCCCGGCAATGTCATACAGATTTCTTCCGAAGCCGATGGCATCCTTTTTATGAGTTTAATATCAGGCAGAAATCCGGAATTCTTAATCGGACAGCAAGTGGTGGCAGCTCCCCTACTCGAAAAAACACATCTCGAAATCATCCCTGCCGGCTACATTCTGCTTGAAAACGGTAAAACTACTTCAGTGGAATATATGAGCAATACCAAGCCCATTCCACAGGACAAACAAGACATTATCCTTGCCACAGCACTGGCAGGTCAATATCTCGGACAACAAGTAATTTACCTTGAAACGGGCAGCGGTTCAAATCATACCGTATCACAAGCCATAATAAAATTATTATCCGGAAAACTTCAAATTCCAATTATTGCCGGTGGTGGTATCCGTAACGAAAAAGACTTAAAAACAATCTATGATGCAGGAGCTGATTTAGCTGTTGTAGGCACCGTAATTGAAGAAAATCCGGAAATACTTTCTGCTTTGGTTGAGGTAAGTAAGTATTAATGGGAACTTTCTTCCGGATTGCAAGCCTGAAAAAGTGCGTCATTCTGAATTTATTTCAGAATCTCAAAACCGAAGATTCCGAACCAAGTTCGGAATGACGAACGGGTTTCTAAGGCAGGTAAGTATAGGATGTCAAAATCAGAAGTTTTATTTCCCGAAAATTTCCTGCAATTTATTACCTAAAGCTTCGCCACGCAAGTTTTTAGCAATTACTTTTCCGTTTTTATCCAGCAAAAAGTTTGAAGGGATAGCCCGTACGCCATATAATCTTGCCGGAGCGGAGTTCCACTGCTGCAGGTCGCTGACATGATACCAGTTTCCCAGACCGTCATCTTGAATGGCTTTTACCCAAGAGCCCTTTGATTTATCTAATGAAACCTGAAAGACTTCAAATCCTTTGTCGTGGTATTTTTTATAGTTAGCAAGCACATTCGGATTCTCGGCACGACACGGACGACACCACGATGCCCAGAAGTCAACCAACACATATTTACCTTTTAATGATGATAGCTTTTGAATTTTTCCGTCAGGGTCGGGATAAGCAATTTCAGGAGCTATTGAACCAACGGCAACACCTGCTTGTTGCTGTTTTTGTTGCTGTGCTTGTGCCTTAATCTGTAAAATTGAAGAATGTAATAATTTAGCTTGCGAAGAATGTGGATAAGTTTTATTTAAACCATTATCAACCATTTCGTAAAATTTCAAATCCCGTTGTGGATTAAACACATAATTCCTTGGTCCCAATTGCTGATAAAGAGCCATCAGTCCGGCAAAGTTTCCGTTGTTCTTGGCTATAAACGACTCTAAAAACTTCCGTTCATCAGCATAAATACCTTGATACTTTTTGTCCAAAACATTTTTGATAGAATCTAACTTCGGATTTTTTTGATTTTTTTGATAAATCCGGCTGAGCGTATCTACCCGTTGAATACTGTTGGCATTGTGCAAAACCAATTGTTTGAGTAAAGAAGACTGAGGTGAGCCCTTTACCGTGTAAGTATGAATTAAATCATTAAAGTCTGCATTTAGTTCAATTTCTTTATCGGTAGAATCTACAATTAAATAAAGATAATGTTTGTTATCGAAACGCACTAAATAAAAATTCGGCTCATCATATTTACCATTAAGCTCAAATTTTCCTTTTTTAATAATCGTTGAGTCAATATCAACTAATTTTTGGGATTCTATTTTTGACAAGTAAAGTTGTTTATTGTCGGCATTTTTAATTTTCCCTTTAACAATAAAACCATCGGGATTTTGGTT
>JALTEO010000249.1 GCA_027073875.1 Bacteroidales bacterium | reverse complement strand
AAACTATTAATATCAATTTTTATACTTACCTCCTTATCAATCTTTGGTAAGACAAATCCGGAACAAATTCTTTTGGATTCTGCCAACAATGCCTATGTCCGTAAAGATTACGAAAAAGCTCTTTCGTTTTATCAAAATATCTTGAGGACAGGAATGGAAGCACCTGAAGTTTATTACAACATAGGAAACAGTTATTTTAAATTAAATCAAATCACCAATGCCATTTATTTTTACGAAAAAGCATTAACACTGGCACCTAATGATAAGGATATAAAATACAATCTAAATATTGCAAAACAATATACCACCGATAAAATAAAGACCATTAAACCATTTTTTCTCAAAGAATTTTACCAAAATTTGATTTCTGTCTTTTCCGTTAATCAATGGGCAAATATCAGTTTATATACTTTTATTCTCGTACTTATTTTTGTACTGCTTTTCCTCTTTTTACGAAATATTTCCCTCAAAAAATTATTTTTTTGGGCAGGAATTATTCTCCTCATTCTTTCAATCAGTAGTCTGATATTCAGCTTTTCGCAAAAAAAGAATCTTGCCACACATCAAACAGGAATCGTTTTCTCGCCTACGGTCAATATTAAAAGTTCCCCCGACGAACAAGGAACAGACTTAATGATTATCCACGAAGGTATTAAAGTTACCATTACCGATAGTCTCCAAGATTGGTATAATGTAACCCTGCCCGATGGCAACGAAGGATGGCTAAAGAAAAATGACATAAAAAAAATATAGCGGACAAAATTTGCCCGCTATATTCAGTTAGTTTTTTGAAAAAAATCTACTTATTTTTTCTTAATAACTTGTGTTTTCCCCTTACTATCAGCATATTCTTTGCTCCAACGAGGTCTCATGTCTAAATATCTCTTGTATTGCCATGGCTTTAAAACAGCTTGAAGTTTGTGATCATATTCGTGACGCACATCATCAGACTGACTGCGTCCAACATTACCTTCCATTTTTTTAGCATACTCCAAGATAATTGTATTAACTTGAGTTTTTTGATCGTCAGTTAAATTTAACGATTTTTGCATTTTTGTAATTATAAACTGTGCTTCTTGTTCAGATGTTTGGGCATCAGCTACATTTGTAATAGCTGCTACAAGAAATAAACCCATTAAAATTGTCATCATTTTTTTCATGAGAATACGATTTAAAGTTTACGCAAATATACACATAATTTTATAAAAGGCAAATTTTTTTTTCAACATCTGTTAATTTATATTATAATTATCAATTCAAAAACTAATATTTATACGCTACCACCACATTTTTCTTATAGTGTTTCACATTACCATCCAAGTCAAACGACTCTATCAGGATAATATAAACTCCCGGGCGAACTTTCTCATTCAATTCATTTAAACCATTCCACAGGATAGTGCCGTTAGTCCCCAACAATTCATTCTGTGCCAGTCGCTTAATTTTGCGACCCTTAGCATCATACACAATAATATTTGCCGTATAATTAGGACTCGGCAGATTGTAGCTGATTTCCAACACATCCTGATAGCCATCATTATCCGGTGAAAAAATATCGGTAGAAAGCGTAAACTCATCCGTGGCATCATTTTCTTCAAGATATTGCGAATTTTTATATCCGGGCGTTCCGAAACCAACAGAAAAAGCCGCAGAATGCCAACTATCGGAATTATTTGTTTCACAAGTATAATTAATCCGCTCTAACGACACACCGTCACTACTATTCAACAAAGGAAACTGCATAGCATCGGTATATTCAAAATAATCAATGGTATTCATCCAAGTATCCATCAGTAAGATATTACCCGCATCATTCGGCAATGAGGGAAAATCCGCCATATCGAGAAAAACATTCGGATTAGGTGAATAATACTGCTGCAACACTTTATTACCATCGGTAGAAAGCAGTACAAATGTCTCAGGGAAAAACAAATAACCATCGGGAGCAATATCACAGACATTCTTTATATTGGCAGTATCCGTTTCATCACGGTTAGCTAATTTTAAAGATTTTAAGTCCACCGTTCGCGAGGACTTATTGTAAAGTTCAATGTAATCTACTCCGTCGTCGGCAGGATTATAAAGCACCTCATTAATAACAATATCACCTGCCGAAGCCAGTGAAGGAATAGCAAATTGGCACGAGTTATTATTATCAAGCGTATTGCCTGCACAATCTGAAATAGCATCATCAACGGTTAAAGTATAAATCGTAATAGGTGAAAAATGTTGAGGAAAACCAAGAATCACTTTCTTGTAATCCGGTCCCACCGGCAAGGCATACGACGGATGTCCCACAGAATAGTCAACAGAATAAATCCGGGTATCCGACAAATCGACAGAATCCATTGTTTCCGTAAAAAATACCGCAATGGTATCATCAGCCAAAACCGAAGCTCTTAATACCTGAGGTGCTACCACATCAGCATTGGCAGCATATACGGAATTGATGCGTCCGGGCGTTCCGCCACTATTATCATTACTCGCCGTCCAATTGCCATAACCCTCACAAGCATTCGTCGGGTCAATCCGTTCGAGCGACCAGCCACCATCAGCTTTGTATGAATTTTTATACCAAGAATCATCATACGAAACCATAGAAATAAGTTGCCCTTTCGTATTTCTGACAAGAATAGTTTGTCCCGAATTAGTCAAATCGGAATTTCCCAATAAACTAACTGCATTGCCATAAGCAGAAAGCGGCGACAAGCCGTCGTCGGAAGTTACAATCAAAAAACTATCGGCAGGAATCACTAAATCAGAGAATAATTTTGTTTTTGTTCCTATGGTAATCGTCCAATTTGTAATGTCAATATCATAGGCAGCATTATTAAATAATTCCACATATTCGTATTCCGGCAATCCCACGGAAGGCGATGGGTCAGCCATAATCTCATTAATAACAATATCGTTAAACTTTGGTAAATAATAGGTAAAATATGCAGATAGATTATTACCGGTATTATCTGAAAAATCTTTCACTTGTGTTACTGTCATTTGATAAGTCATCTCATCTACCAACGGAGTAGTCAATGCCAAGTGCACCAAGCTAATATCCAACGAATCTTGTCGGGCAGAAATCGGTGACCCTACCCCGTTACTTATTTGGTAATTAGCTGTATTCTCAGCGTCAGCAGACATAATACCTTCGGAAAATATCACATCTAAATGCAAGCTGTCAACCACTCTTACCAGACTTAATGCCGGTGGAATGGTATCTATTTGTACAGGTCCGGCATACACATCATCGAAAAACATTTTACCTTCATCATTGGTTGTTGTAAAACGCGTAAATATTCCCACATAATGTGCCGCAGGCAAACCACTGCTCACCGTATCGGTTCCCGTTGCTTCTTGCAAAAAATTGGATTGTCCCGTATGGTCGGCATAGAGTCGCCATTGATGTGTCGTTTTGGTATAAATAACTTTGATGCTAAAATCAGGTGTTGAAGCAATTGATGCATCAGTGCCACGACAAATCAATTCCGCATTATCCAAACTTGTTTGATGATACAATGCAATGGCATCTGCTGTTCCGTTTTCGCCAAACTGCAAATAAAATCCGGCATTAGACGATGCTTTTAAATCATTATTGTCGGCTACAAGATAAAAGCGGGCATAATTATTATCCGACGGATTAAAATCCAAATGCACCTTTATTTGCCATTCTACACTGTCATATTGATTGTTAAAAGGTGTAACCAAGTAAGCTGTATCGGCACTTTCTGTGTAAGTAAACAATTCCAGTTCGGGATTAGTTGCCGAAGAAGTAATAAAAGCCGCTGTGTTTCCCATCCACGCAGGATTTATGGTAATATCGCCATCGGAAAAATCATCTGAAATAGTATCGTATGCCTGTGACACATAAATAGTTGACGAGTAAGCATCTGTCAAAATTCCGGCATCATCAGACACTTTTAACTGAAAATTATCAGCACCATTATATTGTAAATCACTCCACTGAAATTGACCTTGAGTTAGTGTTTGCGACAAACCCGTAATTGACGATAAGTTCCCACTGCCGTTAACCTGCGATATTGTTATGGCAGAAACATTATCCAAATCTTTGTTTTGATAAATATCGGAAGCTTCTGCCAATGCCTGAAAATTGGAATTTTGCCATACGGTATAAGGCACACCGGAAAGAATCAATTTTGTTGCCTGCACAGCAATAGTAAACAAGTTTGATGTAACGGTTTGCCCAAATACGGCAGCAAATCCCGACCCGCCGAGTGCCGCATCAAAACCTTGGTTCACCGAATCTATTTGAAACTGCAATACACTGTTATCTGTCAACCCGCCGGCATTCAAATACACAGATAATGTCATTGTTAAAGAACCGCCATCAGGTACCACCAAATTGCCCGAGTCAATCAGGAATGTCATTTGATTATCATTAATCGTAAAATTGGAAACTGTGATATTTTGAGTCCCGTCATTCAGCACAGCACCTTGAATATGTGATGTCCAGTCTGCCTCACCGGCAGGATGTGGGTTAACAATTGTCATATAAGTCACATAAGTCGGTTTACCATCGCCGGCACCTTGGTCAATCATATTGAAACTAAAAACCGGCACAGCATCATTTTGAGTAACGGCAAGCGAAGAAACTGTTCCCGCATCAATTTGTGTTGCCGGTGACGAAACAGTAGAATTCACATCATTTGTATTAGCTACCGAAAGTGTTCCATTAATACTAAGCGAATTATCATTTATCCGCCATGTGCCTGAAGAACTCTCGGCATTGTAGGCATACCAGCGAATATAAAGTGTATCACCACTATTCACAAACAAATTTAAGCCGGTAATACTGCCATCCCGTTCTGCATCATCATCGGGAACAGTAACAGTAGCCAGCACCGAATAAGACGAGAACGAAGAATCGGTTGAATACCGTACCTCATAATCACGAATGCCCGATGACGAGCGACGCTCAGAAAAGTTCAAATCCGTAATTGTCAATTTATAGCCCGTATCAGGAGCTACAATAATCTGATAATAATCGTCAACAGTAGCAACAGTGTCCGTAGGCCATCCACTGGCATAAGCCCCTGTAGAACCATAAGTGATAGAAACCGAAGCACCGCCTGAAAAATTTCCTGCAAAAAGCTGAGAATCATTTACAGTAGGTTGTCCGTCAGCGGTTAATGTCCATTGCACTAACTGTGCCTTTACAGAAAACGATAAACACAATACTAAAATTATCGAAAAAAAGGGTATTCTCATAAGTCTTCAAATTTAACACCCATCACACATATATCATCAACCTGATTTTGAGTGCCTTTCCAATTAAGAAATGATTTTTCCAAATTTTGTGAATACGCTTGAATCGGGTGATTAATCAAGGACAGTAATAATTCTTGGAAATGCTTTTTCTTTAGCTTTTTGCCTCTCTCTCCACCAAACTGGTCAACAAAACCATCTGACGATAATATTAAAATATCACCTTTTTGCAAGAAAATTGTTTCTGTCGATATCTCTTTATCTTGGATAGATTCAATATTTATCATTTTTGTTGGTTGTATAACTTGCAAAGTATTATTTCTTATCAAATAAAGTGGGCTATTGATTCCTGAGAACTGAAGTTCATTTGTTTTGGTATTCCAAGCACAAAAAGCAATATCCATAGAATCTGTCAATTCGAGTTTACCTTGCCTGCGATGAAGATTTTGGCTCAACCGTGAAAACAAAAGTTTTAATAAATCAGCAGTCGTTCTAATATTCTTCCCCCTGACAATTTCATTTAATAATGATATGCCCAACATACTCATAAAAGCACCCGGCACACCGTGTCCCGTACAATCGGAAACTGTAAAATACTTCCACTCATCTACTTGTGCTGTCCAATAAAAATCGCCACTTACCATATCACGCGGACGGAAAAAGACGAAATAATTATTGTTAAAAAACGATTTCAGGAAATCATCAGATGGCAACAAAGATTGTTGAATCCGTTTACCGTAAACAATACTATCTTTCAACTCACTATGAATATATTCAATTTGTTTTTTTTGCATATCCACAAGATCCCGCTGTGCCTCAATCTCGTCTCGTTGAGCAAGAATCTCAGCATTGGCAATCTCCAAATTCTGATTTTTTTCACGGATTGTAGAATTATCTTTCTTCTTCTGAATATAACTATACAGCACTACCACCAATAACAAAACCATCAATACAATACCTCCAAACATCATATTTCGTTCTGTTCGGTTTTTCTCTGCAATTGCTTCCTTTTTTTTAATAATTGCTTGTTGTTTCTCAATCTCTTGTTCTTTGCTTTTTAATTGATATTGCATCTCCAATCTGGCAAATTCCTTATTTTTCTCAATATTGGATAAACTATCCTTAATTGCCTCATATTTAAGCACAAACTCATAAGCTTTTTTATCATTTTTAAGTCCGGCATAAGCCAGAGAGATACCACTATAATTATTTTCTAATGCCGCAAGAGTCTCTGTCTTTAATGCCAAAGCAATACCGTTCTCCGCAGCTTTTTTGGCTTCTGCATATCTTCCCATTTTATTGAGAACCATACTGATATTTCCGTAAACTAATGCCATTCCTACTTCATCACCAATCATTTTTTTCATTTCAAGCGATAAACGAGCATATTTTAATGCTTTTTCAAATTCTTCTTTCCGCTGAAAAATGTTTGCCATATTCGTATAAACCATAGCAACTCCTTTGATGTCATTTAATGACTTAAATAGTTTTAGTGCCTGATTAAGTGTTGAAAATGCCAAATCATATTTCCCTTGGTTTTTATAGGCAACCCCCAAGTTATTAAATGTTTTTGCTATTGAAACAGTATCTTTTAATGCTTTTTTTATATTTAAGGTCTTATTCCAATACGCCACCGCCAGATCCAAATTTCCAATCTCAGAATGAATACCACCAATGTTATTATAGCAAAAAGCTTCTCCTCTCAGATCATTCAATTTATTAAAAATTTCTGCTGCTTTCTGGTAATTATCCAAAGCTTCCGGATACTGACTCAATCTAAAGAAATTATTGCCATTCTCTAACCGGGTAATAGCCATATCTAACGAGTCATTATCTTTTTGATAGCAAGCCAAAGCACGATTAAAAGCAAAAATAGAAGAAATATGGTCTTCTTCTTTCTGATAACAACCTGCTAAACCGGATAAAGCTTCTGCTTTCTGCTTGTTAAGCTTTTTCATTGTTGTTTCCGGAAAACCTTTAGAAGTCAAAATTTCGCAAGTTTTCACAGCTTTCAGAAACCAGTATTTTGCTTTTGACGGCGTATCAGTAGCATTACCTATTTCTATATAATATTGAATTTTTGCCGTATCTGTTTCAGTTTTC
>JALTEO010000248.1 GCA_027073875.1 Bacteroidales bacterium | reverse complement strand
CTTTAAATCCAAACAAGTTTATTTTACCACATTTATTTACAACCAAATCATTGGTATTGCCACCATTGGCGATGGCGTTTTCTTTATGACCCGCGACGGTAAAATTATTGAACATTTTGACCATGATCAAACACATTTAATCCCTGACAATATTGTAACCAGCATTTACGCAGAGCAAGAAGGCAGCTATAAAGTAATTTGGCTTACAACAAATAAAGGTATTGCTAAAATTGAGTTTGATTTACCCATCTTTAATATGTCTAATGAATTTGGCTTATCAGATATTCCCGTAAAAATTGCCAATTTTAATCACTCATATTATTTTGCTACTTTTTCAGGATTATTTAAACTATCGTATGCTACTAATTATCCTGAGATAAAATCAGTTCCTAAATTTGAGAATAAAACGATTTACTCCGTTACACCCATTGAGAACAAAAATATCAAACAACTAATTGTAGGAACCACCATGGGCATCTACAAGATTACCGAAGATGGTAAAACCAGTTACATTGATAAAACGGAGAACATTATTTCCAATCAGGTTTTATACAATAAAAAATTTCCTAACTCACTTTTTGTTGGTTCGGAACGCGGCATCAAAAGATTAAATTACATAAATGAAAAATGGGAACTCGATACCTCATTTTTCCCTGAAATTACCTCAAATATCGCATGGCTAAATATTGATAAAAACAATAATTTATGGATTGCCACACTCAATAACGGTTTGATAAAAGTTAACTTAAAAAGTGGTAAAAAATCATATTATGACAAATCAAAAGGGCTACCATCAATTAATAGTCCTGTTTTATATGGTCTCAACGGTCATATTTTTGTGTCCGGCAATTTCGGATTTTATACCTACAATCCACAATTAGATTATTTTCAACCGGCAACATTTTTCGGTAATAAATTTGCTACAAGCCCTATACATCACATCCACCAAATAGACAAACAAACATTCCTTGTAGAATCCAACAATCGGCTACACAAGATAATTGTAAAGCAAGATACTGTTTATACCGAAGATAAGATTTTTAGGCGGCTTCCGGAAATGATTATCAAAGATATTTATACGGATTCGTCTAAAACAATTTGGATTGCTTCGTCGGAAGGAATTTTTGTTGTTTTACCGGTATCCAATTACATCAAACACTTTGCCCCTGATATTAAGATTCCTGTTTCCCCGTTTGATGTTCATCTGTCGCGATTTACAAGTGCCAAAGACGATTCATCTTACTTTTTCGGAAATTTCCCCAAAATTGCCATTGAGAATGGAGATACAATTTATCATATTGCAACAACTCAGCCGGACTTTCTCAAACCGGTATTACCATTCAAATTTAACGACATCAATTTCCGTTTTACTGCACCCTACTATATTGATGAAGAAAATGTGCTTTACAGCTACAAATTAGAAGGGTTTGACGAAAAATGGTCAAAATGGACGAATGAAACAAAAGCCGTTTATACGAACTTGAAGGAAGGCACTTATACTTTTAAAGTTAAAGCACAAGATGTTTTTGGTAACATCAGCTTAACAACAAGTTTTTCGTTTGAAATCAAACCGCCGTGGTATCGTACCATTTGGGCTTATATCGTTTATTTCATTGCCATCATTAGCGGTCTCTATTTTATTGTAAAATTCTATACCAGAAAACTGGAACGGGATAAAAAACGATTGGAAAAGATTGTTCAAGAAAGAACAGCCGAAGTCGTAAAGCAAAAAGACGAAATTGAAGGGCAGAAAGCAATTATTGAAGAAAAAAATAAAGACATTACCGATAGTATCCGGTATGCAGAACAAATTCAAGTTGCCGTTCTTCCCATTCCCGTTGAAGATTTAAGTAAGCACTTGGAATTTTTTATCTATTTCCAACCAAAAGATATTGTAAGTGGCGATTTTTATTATACAAAGTTTATACCCCGTGCTGACCTTTTTCTTGCTGCAGCTGTTGACTGTACAGGACACGGCGTTCCCGGTGCTTTTATGAGTTTATTGGGCGTAACTTTTTTAAATGAAATCACCAATAAAACAGATGTTAGACATACCAATCATGTACTGGATCATTTGCGTGATAATGTAATAAAAGCATTAAACCAAGAAGGTAAAGAAGAACAAAAAAAGGACGGTATGGATATGGCACTTATTGCCTATGATACCGAGAAAAAAGTAATTGAATTCTCAGGAGCCAATAATCCGCTCTATCTGTTCCGCAGCAACGATAAACCTGTTTTGGAATCGGAAAAGAAATTTGAAGAAGATGAGCATGTTACAATGTATGAATTTAAAGCAGACAGAATGCCTATTGGACTACATGACCGTTCGGATGTTCCATTTTCAAAAACAGAGATTAATGCTGAACAAGGTGATATGATGTACATTTTCTCCGATGGTTTTGCCGACCAATTTGGCGGACCAAAAGGAAAAAAATATACCTATAAACGGTTTAAACGATTCTTGCTTTCAATCCATACCAAATCAATGAAAGAGCAAGAAAAATTGCTCCGGCAAGAAATGATTGACTGGCGTGGCGAAGAAGAACAGATAGATGATCATATTATCATTGGCATAAGAATTTTATAACAATTCTTTTCTGCCATTTTTTTTATACTTTCGCTCGTTATTTTTTAGAAAAACCGTAAATGTCTCCTGCCGATTATATTAAAACCTTGCACCTGTTTGACAAAGAAAAGAAAACGCCCGCATTTTTCATCTTTGTCAGCATCTTTCTGGGTATTATTTCCGGGTTTGCTGCCGTAATTCTGAAAAATAGCGTCCATTACACCCGTCATTTTCTTTTTTCTCACTCTCCCGACAGTCTTCGTGGAAATTATCTTTTTATTGTCTTACCGATTATAGGGCTGTTTTTTACATTTCTTTTCATGAAATTTATCATCAAACAATGGATAGGTCACGGCATTCCAAATGTATTGTATGCAATATCCCGGAAACGGGGACGGATAAAACCGATAAAAATTTTATTCGCCTTCATAGGAAGTATTTTTACCGTTGGCTTTGGTGGTTCCGTTGGTTTAGAAGGTCCTATTGTTTCTTCCGGTGCCGGTATTGGAGCCAATATTGCACAAATATTCCACTTACGATACAAGACCACTATCTTATTGATTAGTGCTGCCACAGCAGGAGCAATATCTGCTATTTTTAAAGCACCTGTTACCGGAATTGTTTTCGTTATTGAGGTTTTAATGATAGATTTACGATTTTCGACCCTTTTACCCATTTTAATTAGCTCTGTCACAGGAACAATAATCTCTTACTGGCTATTAGGGAAAGATGTTATTTGGCCTATCCGCTTACATTATCTTTTTTCATTTAGCCATCTCTGGCTTTTTATTTCATTAGGCATCCTCACAGGTTTGTTTTCTACTTACTACTTTTATATTTACACTTTCATTCATCATTCTTTTGAAAAAATTAAGCACTGGGAAATTCGTTTTTTGTTTGGAAGTACACTTTTAGGATTACTTATTTACATTTTTCCATCACTTTACGGAGAAGGTTACGATTCTGTAAATTTAGCACTTCACGGAAGTTTTGACTTTGCTTTCATCAACACTTTTTATGCCGGTTTCGGCAGTCATTTCTTTTGGATTCTAAGTATCCTTTTACTTTTAATTCTCTTTAAAGTTTTTGCCACCTCTCTCACTTTTGCTGCCGGTGGTGTTGGTGGTGATTTTGCACCAACCCTTTTTATCGGTAGTGGTGTCGGATTATTTTTCTTTCTCATTATTTCTCATTTTTGGTTTCCTAATGCCAATCCAGCCCTTTTTGTTTTACTTGGCATGTCAGGAATGGTTGCCGGCATTCTCAACGGTCCATTAACAGGAATTTTCCTTATTGCCGAAATTACAGGAAGCTACCATTTGTTTATCCCACTAATGTTAGTTGCTGCATTTTCGTATCTGACAAAACAATTATTCCAAAAAGAATCTATTTACACCTACAAACTAAAAAAACGACGCGAACTAATTACACACGATATTGATTTTGCCGCACTAAGACTAATGGACATAAAGGATTTGCTTGAAACAAATTTCATTACGGTCACACCTGATGAATCACTCGAAGAAATCATTAAAAAAATTCAAGAAACACATAGAAACATATTTCCTGTTGTCGATACAAATAATATATTAACCGGTTTATTGCTTTTTGATGATATCCGAAAAATCATGTTTCATCCCGATATTTACAAAGACCTAAAAGCATTAGACATTATGACAAACATTGAACGAAAAAACCTAATAGACTTACAATCTGATGATATTAAAGCCATTGCATCAAAATTTTTAAGGAATAGCAAATTCACCATGCCGGTTATTAATAATAAACACTATGTTGGATTTATTTCAAGAGCTAATTTTTTCACAAAATATCATGAGCAAATCAAGGAATTTGTTTCAATTTAGTTCCGAATTAAAAATGATTATTACTTTTGAGTCTTGAAAATGGGTAAGAATAACAAAAATATATTTTTACAATTCCTCACATGGAGATTACGGCATATCAGTAATCAAAATTTCATCCTTATTCTAAGCGTTATCATCGGATTTTTGGCCGGAATGGGTGCCGTTGTCATCAAGAATGCCGTTCACTATATTCGTGCTTTCCTCACCAATCACATAGCCCATGATTTAGGTCATTTTGTTTATTTTATTTTTCCTGTAGTCGGTATCGGACTTGCCGTTCTATTTATGAAATATATACTTAAACGATGGGTAGGCGATGGAATTCCAAATGTATTATATGCCATATCAAAAAAGGGAGGCAAATTAAAAGCACACAACCTTTATTCCTCTATCGTTACCACAACACTTACTGTAGGTTTTGGTGGCTCGGTAGGATTAGAAGGACCAACGGTTGCTACAGGAGCAGGTATCGGTTCCAATATTGCCAAATTATTCCGCTTCGACTATAAAGAAACAATCCTATTACTTGGTGCTGCAGCCACTGCCGCTATGGCAGCTATTTTTAAAGCTCCGATTACCGGTGTCGTATATGTACTTGAGATTCTAATGCTCGATTTAACATTATCTTCTCTAATCCCATTACTCTTGGCAAGCATCACAGCTGTTCTTACATCATTCATTTTTCTTGGCAAAGATGTCCTATATGCAGTTAATATTAGCTATAATCTTGACTTCCATCAAATTCCATACTTTATTATTCTCGGTATCTTAGGTGGATTTTTGGGACTTTATTACTTTAAGACTTATGCCGGCATTTCCTATCTTTTCGATAAAATAAAGTCATGGGCTGTTCGTCTAATTGTTGGCGGAAGTATCCTTGGCGGTTTACTCTTTTTATTCCCTGCACTCTATGGTGAAGGTTACGGTCCTATTAATATGGCACTTCACGGGAATTTCAGTTATCTCTTTTCAAAAACTATTTTTGACAGCATTGGGAATCATACGGTTATTACAGTCTTTCTACTATTCCTCATCATTATCTTATTGAAAGTTGTAACACTTACATTAACTTTTAGAGCCGGAGGTATTGGTGGTGTTTTTGCCCCAACCCTTTTTGTAGGTGCTAATCTCGGACTCGCTTTTGGTTTATTTATTAATCATTATTTAGGGACTGATTATAATGTTACAATCTTTGCTTTACTCGGTATGGCAGCAACTATTTCCAGTGTTCTGCACGGTCCACTAACCGCTATTTTTCTGATAGCGGAAATTACCAATGGCTATGGTCTATTTATCCCATTAATGATTGTCGCGGCATTTTCTTATTTTACTATTCAATTATTTGAGAAATACTCTATCTACACTTATCAATTAGCCGAAAAAGGAGAGTTAACTACTCATAATAAAGATGAAGCTGTACTAAAGATGTTAGAAATACGGAAACATCTTGAAACTAATTTCATCACCACAACAAAAGACGAAACGCTTGGTAATCTTATCAAAAAAATTGAGGAATCGAAGCGAAATCTCTTCCCTGTTGTTGATTCTGATGGCACTTTTAGTGGTGTAGTTATTTTAGACGATGTCCGTAAAATCATGTTTAAACCTGATTTGTACAACAAAGTAAAAGTTAAAGATATTATGACTACTCTTGATGATAATTCTATTGTTGAAATAACCAGAGATACGATGGAAGATGCTGTTAATAAATTTATAGCTACAAAGAATTACAATCTTCCCGTCTTACAAAACGGCAAGTATTTGGGGTTTGTTTCCCGAGCCAATATTCTTACTTCTTATAGAAAATTAATACGGCATCTGACAAAAGAATAGTAAATGTTAACAGTCTGATTTAGAAAATAATAGGAATATTTTTTGCAAAACTTTTGCTTTTGTAATTCTGAGAAATGTCTCAGTTCTTATTTCGTTTATCAAGTCCCCACATCATCTTGGTACGAATAGTTTTATAAAAAGAGGTATCCGGCAATTTTACCATTTGAATATCATATTTTGCTCTACGGATTATCAATTCATCGTTACCATCAAAGTCTTCAGAACGATAATCTAATGAAACAAGAAAAGAAGTATCGCGTCCATGCATTCGTAACCTGATTTCAACATCATCGGGCAAAACAATGGGACGCATTGTCAAATTATGTGGTGCAATAGGAGAAATAATAATATTTCTAGATTGCGGCACCACAATAGGTCCGCCCACACTCAACGAATAAGCAGTAGAACCGGTTGGTGTTGAGATTATCAATCCATCAGCCCAATAAGTTGTTAACAATTCGTTATTTACTAGTGTATCAATTGCAATCATTGACGAAGTGTCTTTTTTATGGACTGTGATTTCGTTTAGTGCAATATTAAAATCACTGAAAATATCATAATTGCTTTTAAGTTGCAATAAAGCTCTTTTTTCAACTGTAAAATTTCCGCTTAAAATAGTTTTTACAGCTTTCTCCAATTGTGTCTTTGAGATATTTGCCAAAAAGCCCAGTCGCCCGCTATTAATTCCGGCAATTGGAATTTCCTTATCCCGAATAATCGATACTGTTTCCAATACTGTTCCATCACCACCGATACTAAACATAATATCCAAATCATCGGGAACATCATTAAAATTAGAGAAATAACCTTCTGCATTCGGTTCAAAACCAAAATCATCTTCTAAAAACTTGCAAAAAGAATTAAAGATATAAACTTCAGTATCAGACTTTTTCAAGAATTCACAAAACTGCAGAATAAATTGTTTATTTTCCTCCGAAACAGGATAGCCGTAAATACCTATTTTCATCTATATTTTTTTACAAGTATAAAACTATTTTACAAAAGTAATAATAAGTAATTTAAGGGAAGTTCTAATAATTTCTTTTTTTCAAGGAACAAGGA
>JALTEO010000247.1 GCA_027073875.1 Bacteroidales bacterium | reverse complement strand
GGATTATATCAATTCTATGGACCTGACTTTAGTTATATCGGGTTTAGATTCGAGAAAGGAAAGTGGATGCTATACAATGATATTAAAGTCGTAAATCCGGAGAAGTAAAAGGACACTATGTTAAAGTCGCTCAAAAACGCAATGAGCATAATAATTCCATTAACAGAACTCGTCATTATGAACGACTGAAGGGAGCGTAATAATTTCTTTTACAGCACGATTAAACAGATTGTTACGCCTTTGGATAACAATGATAATCTATTTTCTTAGAAAAAAAATCTGTGAATTTTTGGGGTTAAATCGGCGTTTAGTATTCGTTATTTAGGCAAATAATATCGGATATCGATTAACTGTGCCAAAGGCATCCTCCCAAAGGGACTCCTTTAGATCTTTTGGAGAATAATAAATTTCGAAGTTTTATCCTAATAAATCTTGGCAAATCATTGGACTATTTGCTATTTATATTTGGTATAACTCAATTATTCACCTTGTTTTAGCGGATAAATTATACAATAAGGAAAAGGAAGAAAAACTTTCTCTCTTCTCATATTTTATTTATTTTTGTTTATACCTATAATATCATAACTGCTATTTTTCTATTGCGAGGTTAGCGATATGATATTATGTTGTTGGTAACATTAATCATATCAATTGTAGTTTTTATTTTGCAAACAGACAATATTAGTAGTTTGTTTCCTGCATCTCAAAATAAGCTTGTGGATGTAGGCAAGCAGGACATACCTTAGGTGCTTTCTTCCCTTGATGCAGGTAGCCACAATTGCGACATTTCCAAACAATGACTCCGTCGCGTTCAAATACTTTGCCACTCTCAAGATTCTCGTATAACTTACGATATCTGTTTTCATGGGCTTTTTCAACCTCGGCAATCATTCGGTATGCTGTGGCAATTTCTTTAAATCCTTCTTCTTCGGCAACTTTGGCAAATTCCGGATATAGTTCTGTCCATTCTTCATTTTCGCCTTCGGCAGAAGCTTTTAAGTTTTCGAGTGTTGTCCCGATTTTTCCGGCAGGATAGGATGCTGTTATCTCAACCATACCACCTTCCAAAAATTTAAAAAATCGTTTGGCGTGTTCTTTTTCATTTAATGCAGTTTCAGCAAAGATGGCTGAAATTTGTTCAAGACCTTCTTTTTTTGCTTGTTTGGCAAAATAATCATATCGCATACGGGCTTGTGATTCACCGGCAAATGATTTTAACAGATTTTGTTCTGTTTTTGTTCCTTTTAAACTTTTCATAATACTAATTTATATTTATTTGTGTTGAAAATACGAATTTCACAGGTCCTTCGAGCCAAATATTTCTGAAACTATCGTGTTTATTATCTAGATAAACTTTTAAATTTCCACCCAAAGCATTAATCTTAATAGGTATGCGTACATTTTTTACATTTACGGCAAGTACCAAAGCAACAGCAACGGAACCGGTACCACAAGCAAGTGTTTCTGCTTCTACACCTCGTTCGTAAGTTCTCATCTTAAGGTAGCCGTTACTAATTTCAACAAAATTGACATTTACCCCGTTAATTTTTTTAAATCTTTTTGAATAACGCAATTTTCTGCCCTTTGAAAGAACATCAATGGAATCAATATCGTCTTCAAACCGGACTAAATGCGGTGAACCGGTATCTAAAAAAAATCCTTCGGGGGTGGATTCAATTTTTTGTATATCAATATTATTCATTTTTAACTTCACAATATCATCTGAAATAAATTCAGCTTTGTGCACACCGTCAATTGCTGAAAAGACTGTTTGATTCTGTTCAATTACACCAATCTTTTTTGCGAAATGAACAATACACCTCCCACCGTTTCCGCACATGGTTCCTTCTTTTCCGTCAGCATTAAAATAATGCATACTGAAATCATTTGTCGTGTCGTTTTCTAAAGTCATTAGACCATCGGCACCAATGCCGAAATGCCTGTCGCAAAGTGTTTTTATTGTTTTTTTTGAGGTTATAAATTCCTTATTCCTATTATCAACAATAATAAAATCATTACCTGCTCCGTGATATTTGTAAAATTTCAATAACATCTGTTAACTAATTTCCTAAATTCAAGTAATTAATGCAACTTTTCAGAGGAGAAGGATAATCTTAAATTTTTCAAGACAAAGAGGAAGAAAAAATCTCCCTCGTATTGTCTTGAT
>JALTEO010000246.1 GCA_027073875.1 Bacteroidales bacterium | reverse complement strand
TTTCTTGGTGGCGGGTTTTCTTGTTTTTCTATTAATTCGTCCAGATAACTAAATACCAGTTCTATGTTTTTATCATGATTCTCAAGTTTCTTTTTAATTTTTTCTATTTCCAGTTTTACACTTAAATTGTCGGTCAACAATTGACGGACTTTTGTAAATATTCGCATTATCTGGATATTTACATTTATTGCCCTGTCGCTGTTTAGTATGCCCGATAACATTGCAACACCCTGTTCAGTAAAGGCATACGGAAGATTCCTGGTTCCGCCCCAACTTGCTGTTCCAAATTGGAATTTCAAGTTATCAAACTCTTTCTTTGTTAATTGGAACATAAAATCTTCAGGAAAACGTTTGATGTTTCTTTTAACAGCTTTGTTTAAGTTTCCTGTCAGAACTCCATAAAGTTCAGCCAAATCCCTGTCCAACATTACCTTCTGGTCTCTTATCAGATAAATTTTGTTCATTATTATTTCTTCCGGTACGGCTACTTTATTATTGCTCATAATCTTCCTATTAAAATGCAAAGTTAATGTTTTCATCTTTTTAAAGGATGGAACTTTCCGCATCGTGTGGTAATCATAAAACAACAACAACTCCCTCTAATAGATGCTTTCAGGATTATGAAATTTGTAGTTTCTGCTCATTGTAGCATCAAATATACGATTTTTTTGGCTTAGCCAATTCTGTAAGTTAATCTTCCCACACGAAAGATTCGCGCGGGAGCGGCAACTGACAAATTATCAAAAAAAATGGTCAAATTGTAACAGCTCTTTTCTTGAAGCATGAGGCTATTTAAGAAAGAGTATAAATTACACCTTTTTGATGAATTCCGAAATATTGGAAATGTAAATCCGTTACTTTTGAAGTCTTTGATTTCAATAGCATTAATAACAAAAAAAATCACCATGCATTTTAAATTTTTATTTTTATTTTTATGGTTGGCTACTACTGGGCTTTATGCGCAAAAAACCGATTATAATACAGCCGTTAAGGCTTTACAATCTATCTCCGCAAAGGATTATCCCGAATCATCGCTCATCTCTATTTCCAATGAAGAGGTAACGATTAATGAGCACTGTTTGGGAACGCGCCAAAGCGAAGTGTATCAGAAAATCTTAAATCAACAGGGGAAGCAGCGAGCAAGTCAAATGTATTTTGGCTACGACTCCAATTATGATACCGTTGAAATTAAGTTGATTGAAATTATTAAAGCCGATGGAAAAGTGGTTAAGATTGATCCGAAAAAAGTGTTGAAGCGCATCAGTCAAAGTGCTTTCAGTAGTTTTTCCAATATTTATACCGAAACCGGATGGATTCTTACCGGCACGCTTCCCGATGTGAAAGTGGGCGACATTATTCATCAGATTTCAGAAGACAGTACCTTTAAAGCCCGGATGAAAAATAATTTCTTTGATAAAATTGCCATTCAAAATTATGCCACCATCTACAAAAGCTATTATCAACTTACTGCACCAAAGGATTTGAAGATAAATGTTGTGCACATCAACAAAAAAGAGGGTTTGGCTACATTCGATACAAAAGTTCAGGGAGCCAACAAAATATACACCTGCTCTTTCGGTTCGATACCTCACATTATTTATGAGCCCAATATGGACAACCTCGACCGCTTTGGTTATTACATTATGCTTACAACCGTTGACAATTGGAAAACTATTTCAAAATGGTATTACGGATTGGTTAAAAATCACCTTGCCGTTAATCAGGATATAAAAGACAAGGTGGCCGAGCTGACCAAAGGATGTAAGAACAATGAAGAAAAAATTAAAAAGATATTTTATTGGTCGGCCCAAAAAATACGCTATCTTGGTGTTGACAAAGAGAAAAACCGACCGGGATTTGAACCCCACGATGTTACTTATACCTTTGAAACGCGGGGAGGTGTCTGTCGCGACAAGGCCGCTTTGATTGTTGCAATGCTCCGTGAAGCCGGTATCCCGAGTGATCCTATTCTGATTTTGGTAGGCAATCAGCTTAACCATGCTGCACCGGTTATGTGGTTCAACCATGCCATTGCCGTTACTTACGACAAAAACGGAAAACCCGACCATATTTTGGATCCTACCAACGAAACCTCAAAAGATTATTTTCCGCAATACGAAGAGGACTGCTCCTATATTATAGCGCGGCCGGAAGGAGCCGATTTGCA
>JALTEO010000245.1 GCA_027073875.1 Bacteroidales bacterium | reverse complement strand
AGTCTAATCTCATTATTAATGGTAGGAAATTTATGGTCACAAAATAATAATAAGACATTTATGACCATTGATAACGAAAATATCTCAAAAGATGAGTTTATCCGGATTTACAAGAAAAACAATACGATAGATTCTGAAAGTCCAAAGAATGTGGACGACTACCTGAAACTATTTACTAACTTCAAATTAAAGGTACATGATGCCGAAATGCAAGGGTTGGATACTACTTCTTCTTTTAAGAGAGAAATGAAAAATTATAAAAAACAACTTGTTAAGCCATATCTTACAGACTCAGCGGTGGACAATCAATTAATGCAAGAAGCTTACAAAAGAATGCATTATGACATTCGGGCTGCACATATCTTGGTCTTGGTTGCAGCTAATGCCACACCAAAAGATACTTTGATTGCCTACAATAAAATATGGAAGATATATAAAGAATTAAAAGCAGGAAAAGACTTTTCCGAAGAAGCTAAGAAATATTCCGAAGACAAGCAAACAGGACCAAAAGGTGGTGATTTAGGATATTTTACCGTATTCCAAATGGTTTATCCTTTTGAAACAGTTGCTTACAATACACCCGTAGGTAAATTTTCAAAACCTGTAAGGACTCGTTTCGGTTACCACATCATAAAAGTTTTGGATAAACGCCCAAACAAAGGTCGTGTAAAAGTTGCCCATATTATGATTACTTATCCAAAAGGAGCCAGCAAAAAACAAATAGATCAGGCAAAAGCTAAAATAGATTCTATATATCAGTTATTGGAAAAAGGAAATGATTTTAGTGATTTGGCAAAAAAATATTCCGATGACAAAGGGTCTGCCCGTAAAGGTGGCGAATTGAACTGGTTTGGTACCGGACAAATGATTCCTACTTTTGAAGAAGCCGCATTCTCAATTAAGAATAAAGGCGATTATACAAAACCGATTCAGACATCATTCGGATGGCATATCATAAAATTAATTGACCGCGAACCTATAAAAAGTTACAACGATGTAAAATATAATATCAAAAATAAAATTTCAAAAGATGCTCGAGCACAAAAAAGTAGAGAAGCTGTTATTAATAAGCTAAAGAAAGAATACAATTTCTCGTATGACAAAAATGCCTTAGCAGATTTTTACAAAGTTGTTGATGACTCTATCTTCTTTGGCAAATGGAAACCTAAACAAGCAGCCAAACTCAACAAAACACTTTTTACTATTGATGGTAAAAAATATTCACAACAAGAATATGTCAAACATTTGGCAGCACAAAAACGAAGATTACAAAAAGAACCGATTAAGACATTTATTGATAATGACTTCAAAAAATTTATTAATCAAGAGATAATTAACTACGAAATAACAAAATTGCCTGAGAAATATCCTGAGTTCGGTTATCTGCTTAAAGAATATCACGATGGTATCCTGCTTTTTAATTTGATGGATAAAAAAGTTTGGTCGAAAGCCATAAAAGATACTGTAGGACTGAAAGCTTTTTATGAGAAAACAAAAAATAAATATCTGTGGGATAACCGTGTGTCGGCAACTATTTTTAAAGTAAAAGACAAAAAAGTAGCGGAAAAACTTGAGAAACTGCTCAAAACACAGCAAAAGAAAAACCGAACCGATGACGAAATACTTGACATTATTAACAAAAAAGATTCTACTGCTGCCACAATTGAAGTAAAAGGTACTTTTACCAAAGACGATAATCAAACACTTAGCGATGCAGATAAATTATATCATATATTTGAATCAGGAAAAAATAAAGCACCAATGTTTATCGTTACTGACAATATGGTTATTGAAATAACAAAATTTTTACCACCGCAACCAAAAGCATTGAAAGATGTTAGAGGACTGGTTATCGCTGATTATCAGGATACTTTGGAAAAAGAATGGATTGACCAGTTAAAAAAGAAATACAAAGTAACTATTAACCAATCTGTATTGGATGAAATCAAAAAAGAACTAAAATAAATGTACCGATTCTCTTCATTAATAATTCTCTTACTTTTCCTAAGTGCCGGATGCAACAGACCGGAAGAAGACAATAAAGATATTGTAGCACGGGTAGGAAACGAAATATTGACAAAAAGTGACCTTAACACTCTTTTGTTGGAAAATAGGATAACTTCCAAAGACAGTGCAATGCTTATCAAAACATTTGTAAAAAACTGGATTATCAATCAAATGCTAAGCCAGAAAGCAGAAAAAAACCTGAATGAAATTGACCTGAATAATATTGACAATATGGTTAATGAATACAGAACAACACTTTTTGTTCAGCAATATAAACAACGATACATTAACCAAAAACTTAATACAACCGTTTCCGACCAAGATTTAATAAAATTTTATCACGCACTCAACTTCGATTTCCATTTGAAAGCCCCTGTGGTTAAAGCAATAATGGTTACAATGCCTGCAACAACAAACAAATATTATAAAATAAAAAAACTACTCAAAGGCAATTTAGATAAGAATTATTCTGAAATTGAAAAACTAAGTACTGATAATAAATTCAAAATCAACAATTTTAATCAAATGTGGGTAAATTTTGAACCATTGAAGAATGAATTTAATATTTCCGAGAATTACTTAAAAACGAAAGACTTGTTTTCCAAAAAAGATTCAACAAATAGTACTGTTTCTTTATTAAAAATTTTGGATTTTAAACTCACTGGAGATACAATTCCTCTTCAATTTGTTAAGGACAATTTAGAAAAAGTTATCCTCCACAAACGGAAACAAGATATCATATATAAACTGGAACATAATGCCTACCAAGATGCTCTTGAGAACAAAGACTATTTCGTTGCAAAACCTTATATCATTAAAGATGAAAATTAAACTGTTATTATTTCTTTCCCTTTTTATTTCTAATTTCTTATTCGCTCAAAACAACGAAGTGGACGGGATTGTAGCAATTGTTGGTGATAATATTATTCTAAAATCGGATATTGAGAATCAATATTACCAGCTGAAATCACAATATAAAACCTATAATAATCCCCATATTAAATGCACAATTTTGGAGGATTTGTTGTTTCAAAAATTATTATTGAATCGTGCAAAACTTGATAGCGTTGAGGTTTCAGAATCAGAAGTACTTGCAAACCTCGACCGTAGAATATCCTATTTTATTTCACAAGTGGGCTCTCAACAAAAACTGGAAGATTATTTCGGGAAAACTATTTTGGAGATAAAAGCAGACTTCAAGGAACAGCTCCGCGACCAAATGATGATTGAGAAAATGAAAAATAAGATTACCGGAGATGTTAAGGCATCACCACAAGATGTCAAAACATTTTTTGATAATTTGCCGAAAGATAGTCTGATAAATTATCCCATGCAATACGAACTGCAACAAATAGTAATTAATCCTCCTGTAAGCGATAAAGAGGTATGGCGTATTCGTAAACGACTCAATGAGTTTCGCGACCGTGTAGAAAAAGGTGAAAGTTTTGCCACGCTCGCTATTTTATATTCTGAAGATCCCGGCTCGGCAAAAAAAGGCGGAGAATTAGGTTATCTCGGCAGAGGCGATTTAGTTCCCGAATTTGCTGCTGCTGCATTTAATTTAAAAAATCCGGGCGACATTTCCCGTATTGTTAAAACCGAATTTGGATTTCACATCATTCAATTAATTGACAGACAGGGAGAAAAGGTAAATGTTCGCCATATCTTATTAGTCCCTAAAGTAGATAACAAATCACTATTGAAAGCCAAAGCTAAATTAGACAGTATCAGTAATCTGATTCGCATTGATTCATTATCATTTGTTGCCGCAGCAGAAAAATTCTCTGATGACAAACAGACAAAAAATAATGGTGGAACAATGATAAATCCTAAAACAGGTAAAACACGCCTATCATTAGATGATTTGGATAAAACAACACAAGACATTGTTAAACGGCTAAAAGTGGGAGAAATATCGGCACCATTCCTGACAACCAATTTGCAGGGAAAACAAGTTTTCAAAATTATTAAAATCATTAATAAAATTCCACCGCATACTGCTAATCTGAAAAATGACTATCAAGATATCCAAAATATGTGTCTTGCTGCCAAAAAACAAGATAAAATAAACGATTGGATTAAAGAAGAAATTACCAAGACTTACATTCATATTGATGACTCATACGGCAATTGTCCGTTTAATTATCAGTGGATTAAATAAAAATACTATGCAGAATTTTTCATCAGAAGTTGAAGCTGCCGATTATTTGAAAACGAAATATCGCAATTTTGAAAACGAAATAGGGAAAGTTATTGTCGGACAGCAAGAAGTGGTAAAAGATGTTATTATTTCCATTTTTAGCAACGGACATTGTTTGCTCATCGGGGTCCCCGGTTTGGCAAAGACATTGTTAGTTAATACCGTTGCTAAAGTTTTAGGACTGGAATATAACCGTATTCAATTTACACCCGACCTGATGCCGTCGGATATTATTGGTACCGAAATCTTAGGCGAAGATCGAAAATTCAAATTTGTGAAAGGTCCCGTATTTGCCAATTTTATTCTGGCTGATGAAATTAACCGCACACCGCCAAAGACACAATCTGCTCTATTGGAAGCTATGCAGGAAAAAGCTGTAACTACTGCCGGTATGCAATATGAACTACCACAACCGTTTTTTGTACTCGCCACACAAAACCCCATTGAGCAAGAAGGAACTTATCCATTGCCAGAAGCTCAATTAGACCGATTTATGTTCAATATTATTGTAGATTACCCAAGTGTGTCGGAAGAGAAAGAAATTGTGAAACAAACGACGGCAGAACAAAACCTCTCGCTAAATCAAGTACTTACAAAAGAGGAAATTATTTATTTTCAAAAGTTAATTCAACGCGTTCCCGTTAATGATAATGTTATCAATTATGCCGTGGATTTAGCCACTAAAACCCGACCGAATCTGTCAAGTTCTCCTGATTTTATCAACGAATATGTAAACTGGGGTGCAGGTCCGCGAGCTTCACAATATTTGATTATTGCCGCCAAAACAAATGCCGTATTAGCCGGTAAATATTCACCCGACATTGAAGATGTACAAGCTGTGGCATTGCCTATCTTACGGCATCGTATTATCCGCAACTATAAAGCCGAAGCCGAAAATATTACGGTGGACGAACTGGTAAAAAAATTGTTTTAATTATAGTAGTGAATATAAATTAATCATAAAGTGAGACCTTTGCAAAGCCCAAAAAGAACTGTCATTCTGAGCATAGCGAAGAATCTCAACATCTTGAATGGTAATTGTTTGCAGATTCTTCACAAGCTCTTTCGCTTTGCTCAAGATGACATTTTTCAGAATGACAAAATCAGAAGTTTTGCAAAGGTTTCAAACTATCTTCTTTTTTTCATTCTTTTTTTATTGTTCTCATCTCCTTCTGTTTTTTCGCAAAAATCCAAACGAATAGAAATACTGAATGCCGATGAACTGATTTTTGAACAAACTCACGGCGAAAACTTTAAACGACTTATCGGACATGTAAAATTCAAACACGAAAATGCCATTATGGATTGCGACAGTGCTTATTTTTACGATAGCAGAAATTCTATCGAAGCATTCGGGCATGTACATATTAATCAAAATGATTCCGTGCATCTCTATAGTGATTTTTTGCGTTATGATGGCTTTTCCAAAATTGCTTACACCCGAGGAAATATCAAACTTTTGCACCAACGAGCAACCTTACTAACTGATTCCCTTGATTTTGATAGAAATACAAATGTTGCTAAATATTATACCAAAGGAATTATCTATAATGATGAAGATACACTGACAAGTGATTTCGGATATTACTATTCAAATACAAGTGATTTTTATCCGGTAAAAAATGTGGTAGTCAGAAACCCTGAATTTACAATGTTTACCGATTCGCTGCGATACAATACCGAAATGGATAAAGCATTTTTTGTGGCACCGACAACAGTTGTTACAGACTCCTCGGAACTTTATTGCGAAAACGGATGGTATGTCGTACAGACAGATATAGGACACTTTATCAAAAATGCCTACCTGAAAAGTAAGGAACACGAACTCTATGGCGACACACTTTTCTACGATAAGCACCCTGGAATTGGCGAAGCGTTTCATTCGGTAAAAATGATTGATACGACCAACAATATGATTATTAGTGGTGATTATGGAAAATATTTTGAACAAGCCGACAGCGGCATGGTTACAAAAAACGCTCTGTTTATTCAGGTGGATAACGGAGATTCTTTGTTTATGCACGCCGACACATTAATGGCAATGTCTGACTCATCAAAACAATACAAGATGGTAATTGCTTTCCATCATGTAAAATATTACAAAACAGATTTACAGGGAAAATGTGATTCGCTTTCTTATTCACTTGCCGACTCTATCATCCGTATGTTTTCTAAACCGGTTATTTGGTCGGATAATTACCAACTGACAGCAGATTATATTGAGGCATTAACCGACAGTAACGGTATTCGCGAAATACAACTTTTCAACACAGGATTAATCATTCAGCAACAGGACACGAACAAATTTGACCAGATAAAAGGCAAAAAAATAATTGCCCATTTCAACGACAATGAGATTTATCAGGTAAATGTTTACGGCAATGCACAATCGGTATATTATCCTAAAGATGATGATGCTTTCATAGGCATGAACAATGCCCACAGCACCGATATGGTCATCCGTTTTAAAAACCGTAAAGTGCAAACCGTTACTTTCCTGAATGCACCGGAAGGAACACTTTTCCCATTAAAACAAACTGATAAATCAAATGCTGTCCTGACCGGATTCCAATGGCTCGATGCTTTACGACCATATAATAAAAACGAGATTTTTATTTGGGAAGAGGATTAGTAATATTTTGAAACCTTTGAGAAACTCCAAAAAGCTGTTATCCTGAGCAAAGCGAAGAATCTCAATATATTGAATAGCTGTTATTTATAGATTTTTCACTGCGTTCAGATGACAAAATCAGAAGTTTTGCAGAGGTCTCATTTTATGATAATAGACCACAAGTTACAAACTTGCGGCAGATGGGGTAAGCTGTGCGACAGCAGCGGAAAAATTAACCACCTGAAAAAACGCCAATCAAATCAGTAGCAAAACCGTCATCAAAAATAATTGTGATTGATGATTTTTCGCATTTTCGATATTTGCTATTTTTAGTATTTTTTCCAACACAATATACAAAGCCTATTCGACCTTTAATTTTTTTAAATGATTTTTTGTCAATAAAATCTGCTTTCCCTAACATATTTACTATCTCTTTTTTAGATTTCCCTTTAACAATATCTAAAAAATTACCTTGGTTAATGATATAAGCTCTATAAGAATTAATATTTAATGAATCTATTTCGTTATCTGCAATCCATTTTTCTCTATCAATTTTTATACTACTCTGACCAAATACCAAT
>JALTEO010000244.1 GCA_027073875.1 Bacteroidales bacterium | reverse complement strand
TCAGATTATTAAAGTTGAATATTATTATTTGGATTTTCGTGTTGTTTATCATATTGTTTACAATCAAGGTTCATATTAAGTGATTGTGGCTTAACAAATTTTTCGTCCAAAGAATAACCCAAAGTAGAATCGGCATAAACCTGTTTCATGTATAATGCCCATATAGGCAACGCCATATTAGCACCTTGTCCGTAACGGATACCTCTAAAGTGAATTCCTCTATCTTCACCACCGACCCAAATACCTGTAGATAGCCGTGGCACATAAGCAATAAACCATCCGTCGGATTGATTCTGTGTGGTTCCTGTTTTAGCTCCTATTTGATTTTTAAAACCGTATTTAAACCGTAATCGTATGCTGGTACCTTGATTAACCACACCTTCCATCATATTGACCATTAGATAAGCTGTTTTCTCGTTCATCGCTTCGTGTTGCGGAGCAACAAAAGTTTGAATAACCGTTCCGTTTTTATCTTCAATTTTTGTAATAAAAATTGGTTTCACATAAATTCCTTTGTTCGGAAAAGTATTAAAAGCACCTACCATTTCGTAGAGTGAAATGTCGGGTGTTCCCAAGCAAATAGAAGGATAAGGATCAATATGGCTGACAACCCCCATGTTTCGGGCAATTTTTATAACTGCCTCTGGGCTAAACTGTTTCATTAGCCATGCGGAAATATTATTGACGGAATTTGCCAATCCCCATTTAAGAGAAACCATTTTACCTTCATATTTAGTAATATCCGCATTTTTGGGTGACCATGTTTTTCCTTCCGGCAACTCAAATGTTACAGAAACATTGGGCACTTTGTAACATGGCGAATATCCTTCTTGCATAGCAAGCGTATAAAGAAATGGTTTAAAAGTAGAACCGACTTGCCGTTTAGCAACCTTTACATGGTCGTATTGAAAATACCGAAAGTCAATGCCTCCGACATAAGCTTTAACATAGCCGGTTGCCGGATCCATTGACATTAATCCTGCTTGTAAATAATATTTGCTGTAACGAATAGAATCCCACGGCGAAATGACAGTGTCAATATATCCATCCCACGAAAACACCTTAGTTTTAACAGGTTTTTTAAAAATAGCTTTAATACTGTCAAACGGGAGTCCTTGCCTTCTCAGCCGGCGATATCTATCAGTTCGTTTCATGGATGCCTCCATCAGTCTTTCAATCTGCTTATAGGATATATTCCATGCAAAAGGTGCTTTTTTTCTTCCTTTTTGTTCGCGGAAAAATGCTTTTTGTAAATCGTTTTTAAGATGATCTTTGACTGCATTTTCTGCATATTGTTGCATGCGAGAGTCAATTGTAGTATATATTTTTAGCCCGTCGCGATAAAGATTGTAATAATTGCCTTTAGCATTTTTGTTTTTATTACACCAGCCATAAGCAGGATTAGTCGCCCATTCTAAAGAATCTTCGTAAAATGCCTGCATATTAAAATAGTGGGATTTATCCGGTTTTTTGGCTGTTAGCATTAAACGCAAATATTCGCGGAAATAGGTTGCTAATCCATACCGGTGATTTTGTACCTGATATTTTAATTCAATCGGCATAGCAGAGATAGAATCGTATTCAGCGGGAGTTATATAGTTATATTTTTTCATTTGGCTTAAAACTACATTACGACGATTTTTGGAATGATCGGGGTGTAACAAAGGACTATAATAAGTAGGTGCTTTTAATAATCCTACGAGTAACGCTGCTTCTTGCAATTTTAAAGAATCCGGCGAAGTATTAAAAAATGTTTTAGCAGCAGATTTAATACCAAATGTTTCACTTCCAAAAGTAACTGTATTGAGATACATTGTCAAAATTTCATTCTTGGTATAGTTTCGTTCCAATTTAATGGCAGTAACCCATTCTTTAAATTTTGCCAGTCCCAAGGAAGCTATCTTTTTTAATTTACTATGATAGGTTGTGGTATCTCTTGGAAATAAATTTTTGGCTAATTGCTGGGTAATTGTACTTCCTCCTCCTTTTCTATGTCCGGAAATAATGCCATAAAATACCCGTATTAAGCTTTTACCGTCAATACCGGAGTGTTCTTTAAATCTGGAATCTTCCGTTGCTATCAACGCATTAACAATGTTAGGTGATAATTGCTTATATGAAACAAAGCTTCTGTTTTGTAAATAAAATTTTCCTAAAAGATTTCCATCAAATGAATATACTTCCGAAGCTAAATTTGTTTTTGGGTTTTCCAATTCTTCAAACGAAGGCATAAAACCCATTCCTCCTGTAGAAATTGAGTAAAATAACAGGATAATCCCAATAAGAGGCGTTAATCCGATAACCCACAATACAATAGTATATAGGTTTTTCGTTTTTTTAGGGAGTTCAGTTTTTTTTTGGTCAGCTACCATTTAAAATCTTTTGTGCAAAAATAGTAAATAAGTTGAAAAGAATAAAATCAAGGGATATAAAAAGCGGAGAGTGAGGGATTCTCCCGCAGCTCCAAAGGAGTCCCTTTGGGAGGATGCCTTCGGCAGAACCCCCGGTCCGATCGAAATCAAATAATTCCTTTCTCTTTTAGAAATCGATACCCGTCAATAGACTTAAAGAACAACTCTCGTTTTACGGCTAGGGAGCGTGTCTGGAAGGTTTTAAAATAATGTAGTTCCCATGGTCTGTGTCCTTTTGTATAACGAACTTTTCCTTTATTGTGTGTTTTAAGTCTCTCTTCTAGATTTTTGGTGCTGCCATAGTAATAAGTACCATCATAGAAACTTTTCAATATGTAAGTGTAAAACACCATTTATAAAATAAAAAGCGGAGAGTGAGGGATTCGAACCCCCGGTCCGGTCGCCCGGACAACGGTTTTCAAGACCGCCGCATTCGACCACTCTGCCAACTCTCCGTTTTTGAGAAATTTGAGTGTGCAAATATAATGCTTTTTTTAATCTGCCAAAAAAAAATAATAAAACCATTGAAAGTCCCTATTATTACTTAATTTGCGGTGGTTATTAACAATTTTGCTGATTTATTAACAAAAACTGCATTTTTTTTAAGAGATATTTGTTCAATTGCCTGTAAATACTATATATTTGTGCATTATTAATTAAAAAACTTAATATTATGAACAAAAATGAATTAGTAAGTGCAATGGCTGCTAACTCCGGTCTTTCAAAAGCTGACGCAAAAAAAGCTTTAGATGCTTTTATCTCATCTACATCAAATGCTTTAAAAAGTGGTGATAAAATTTCTTTAGTAGGTTTTGGTTCTTTTTCAGTTCAAAAAAGAAATGCAAGAACAGGCCGTAATCCTCAAACAGGTAAAGAAATTAAAATTGCTGCTAAGAATGTTGTTAAATTCCGTCCGGGAAGTGAATTATCTACTGCAGTAAAATAATTTTTTAGTCATTAATTATTTGAGAGTCGGCAATTGCCGGCTCTTTTTTTTTATAAATTTTTGGATGCTGATTATACATCTTTACTTACTTTGCAAAAAATTTTGTTGTGAATATTCATTTTTTCTTTAAAAGATTATATAATGTCCTTTTCGGCTTTGCTGAAGAATGGAACACCATTATAAAAGAAAAAGGATATGCCGGCATTATTTTTTTTATAATATATCTTTCTATTTTGGTTGCTGCATCATTTTTTGTAGGAGCCATTATTTACACGGGAACAAACCTTGGTTTTCATTTCATTTTACTCCATGCTTCATTGGTTTTTTCCCTTAATATTCTTTTTGTTTTTTTGTATGCATTTATTTTTGGGAAAATCTTAAATTACTATTGTAAACAAAATGTAGAACCTGCCGTTCATAAACTTGTTGTCTATGCTTATACTGCCTATTTTATTGGAAACATTATAGGATATCTTACTGTTCCCGAGAATTTCTTTTTTATTTCATTTATTGCTTCATTCTTTTCCGGCTATTATTTTTTCCAAGGTGTTATTACCGTATCCAAAAAATTTAATGAATTATTTTCATTTGGTGTATCTACATTATTTTTTACGCTATTGATCATATCCTATTTTCTAATTAATAATATGCTTACACTTTTCGGATGAAAAAGAAAAAAATAGATAGAATAGAAGTAAAATATAAAAAAGCATTCTTCAATTTTGAATTGCTTGAAACGCTTATTGCCGGAATTCAATTGGTTGGTACAGAAATAAAATCTATTCGTGAACGAAAAGTTAGTTTTAACGATGCCTACTGTGTATTAAGAAAGGGGGAGCTTTTTGTAAAAGGACTGCATATTGCCGAATATTCTCACGGAAATATTTTTAATCATGATCCTGACAGACAGAAAAAATTACTATTAAATAAAAAAGAGCTGATTAACCTGCGACGGAAAATTGACGAAAAAGGATTAACCATTGTCCCAATTAAAATTTTTATTAACGAGAAGGGACTGGCAAAATTAGAAATCGCTGTTGCTAAAGGCAAGAAAAAACATGATAAGCGGGAGGCAATCAAAGAAAAAGAATTTAGAAGAAACATTAAAAAAGGAGAATTCTAAAAATCAATTATTGTAAGTCCTCCACAAAAACATCCAATTTTAAACTCTAGAACAAAAACTTTCTTTATAACATATGTTAATTAAAAATTAAACGATATTTTTACAACTTAATTAAAAGAAAATAATAATTAACTAAAGAAACAAGATATGAGTAACAAAAAAAATTTTATCACTTGCGACGGAAATTATGCTGCTGCACATATAGCATATATGTTTAGCGAAGTTGCCGCAATCTATCCTATTACACCGTCATCAACTATGGCGGAATATATTGACGAATGGGCTGCCCACGGTCGGAAAAACATTTTTGGCAATACGGTACAAGTTACTGAAATGCAGTCGGAAGCCGGTGCTTCCGGTGCTGTCCACGGTGCTTTACAATCAGGAGCACTAACTTCTACTTTCACAGCATCGCAAGGGTTATTACTGATGATTCCAAATATGTTCAAAATTGCCGGTGAATTTTTACCCGGTGTATTCCATGTTAGTGCTCGCTCGGTTGCGGCTCACGCATTATCAATTTTTGGTGATCACAGTGATATTTATTCAACCCGTCAAACAGGATTTGCCCTTTTGGCAAGCGGCAGTATTCAACAAATTATGGACTTAGCTGCCGTAGCTCATTTAACAGCCATCAAATCCCGTGTACCTTTCGTTCATTTCTTCGACGGATTCCGTTCTTCTCACGAAATACAAAAAGTGGAAACACCCGATCAAGACGCATTGGCAAAACTTATTGACCAAAAAGCACTTCAAGAATTTCGCGACAATGCATTAAATTCAGAACATCCTGTAACACGCGGAACAGCTCAAAACCCTGATATCTTTTTCCAAGCCAAAGAAGCAGGAAATGTATTTTATGAGAACTTACCCGATATGGTAGATGAATATATGCAGGAAGTTTCTAAAATTACAGGACGGGAATACCATCCGTTTACTTATTATGGACATCCCGAAGCTGAACGCATCATTGTAGCTATGGCAACTGTTACCGAAACAGCAAAAGAAGTAATCGACCACTTAATGGAGAAAGGCGAAAAAGTAGGAATGGTAACCGTTCATTTATATCGTCCTTTTTCTAATAAATATTTCTTTAAAGTATTGCCTAAATCGGTTCAACGCATTGCAGTTCTTGACCGTACCAAAGAACCCGGTGCATCGGGAGAACCACTTTACTTGGACATCCGGTCGGCATTTTATGATAGCGATATGAGCCCTGTTGTTGTAGGTGGTCGTTACGGATTAAGTTCTAAAGATACTACACCTGCTCAGGTACTTTCAGTTTTTGAAAATTTAAAACTAAAAGAACCTAAAAATCATTTTACAGTAGGTATTATTGATGATGTTACTTTTACTTCATTACCGTTATTACCCGAAATAGATTTATCCGAATCGGGTACAGTTTCCTGTAAATTCTATGGTATTGGTTCTGACGGTACCGTTGGTGCCAATAAAAATTCCATTAAAATTATTGGTGGAACAACAGACAAATATGCACAAGCATATTTTGCTTACGACTCTAAAAAATCAGGCGGTGTTACCGTTTCTCACTTGCGGTTCGGAGATAAACCAATTCGTTCTACTTATTTGGTAAATACACCTGACTTTGTAGCATGTCATGTGCCGGCATATCTGATGAAATACGAAATGCTTAAAGGTCTGAAAAAAGGCGGAACTTTCTTGTTAAATTCCATTTGGGACGAAGAAGAAACCAAAAGAAGATTACCTGACACATTTAAGAAATACATGGCAGATAATGATATTCAGTTTTATATTATCAATGCAACGGAAATTGCCAAATCTATCGGTTTGGGTAATCGCACCAATACAATTATGCAATCGGCATTTTTCAAAATTGCCAATATTATCCCTTATGACCATGCCGTTAAAGAAATGAAGAATTTCATTCTTAAAACTTTTAGCAAAAAGGGAGAGAAAATTGTAAATATGAATTACGAAGCCGTTGACCGTGGCGGCGAAGTTACTAAAATTGAAATTCCTGCCGAATGGAAAAATCTAAAAGGTGGTGAATTAACAATTGAAGAAAGACCTGAATGGACAGACTTCTACAAAAATGTGGCTAACCCAATTAATCATCTTCGTGGTGACGATTTGCCTGTTAGTGCATTTAAAGGTCGCGAAGACGGAACATTTCCTGCCGGAACAACACAATACGAAAAACGAGGTGTTGCTGTCTATGTACCTGAATGGGATGTAAATACATGTATTCAATGTAACCTTTGTTCTTATGTTTGTCCTCATGCTTGTATCCGTCCTTATCTTTTAGACGAAGACGAAAAGAAAAATGCACCGGAAGGATTGGCAACAAAACCGGCTCAACCCATTAAACAATTCAATGGACTGGAATATCGCATACAAGTAGGTGTTCTTGATTGTACAGGTTGTGAAAATTGTGTGGATATTTGTCCTTCTAATTCTTTGTCAATGAAGATGCTTGATACACAAATGGACGAAGTTGAAAATTGGGATTACTTACACAATAAAGTCGGCTACAAAAAAGATGTTGTAGATACAACAAAGAATGTTAAAAATTCTCAATTTGCTCAAGCATTATTTGAATTTTCAGGTGCTTGTGCCGGTTGTGGTGAAACACCATATATAAAGAATATTACCCAACTCTTTGGTGAGAAAATGATTATTGCCAATGCAACGGGATGTTCTTCTATTTATGGCGGTTCTGCTCCTTCCACACCATATACATACGACTTAAAAACAGGAAAAGGTCCTGCATGGGCTAATTCCCTGTTTGAAGATAATGCAGAATATGGTTTGGGTATGTCAATAGGTATTGAGAAACTTCGTGACAGAATCAGAATCAAATTAAGCGAGAACTTAGATAGCTTTAAACCTGAAACAAAAGCCGCTTATCAAGAATGGATAGATACTTTCCAAGATACAC
>JALTEO010000243.1 GCA_027073875.1 Bacteroidales bacterium | reverse complement strand
ATAGAAAAAATAATAAAATATTATCAGATACATCTCGGGATAGGTGAAATAAATTCATTTAAAATATTAAAAAACTTGTATCATTAAATTTGAAAATCGTATTTTTAACCAAAAATTTAAAAGGAGGTTCAATCATGAGTGATGAAATATTAAAATTACAACCAAAAGAAGTATGGAATAACTTCTACAAACTGACACAAATTCCCCGTCCATCAAAAAAAGAGGAAAAAGTAATTGCCTTTATGAAACAATGGGGCGAAAATCTTGGTTTGGAAACTATTGTTGACGGAGTCGGCAATGTTATTATCCGTAAACCTGCAACACCCGGCATGGAAGACCGTAAAGGGATTGTTTTGCAAGCACATCTGGATATGGTGCCACAAAAAAATTCAGATGTTGACCACGACTTTGAAAAAGACCCGATTGATGCTTACATTGACGGTGAATGGGTTACTGCACGCGGAACAACACTTGGTGCCGACAATGGTATGGGTGTGGCTGCTGCTATGGCTGTTTTAGAATCAAAAACTATTAAACACGGACCTATTGAAGGACTGTTTACCATTGACGAAGAAACAGGTATGACCGGTGCTTTCGGGTTAAAAGCAGGCATTTTAAAAGGCGATATTTTAATGAATCTGGATTCTGAAGACGAAGGTGAATTATATGTCGGTTGTGCCGGCGGAACCAACGCCAATTTATTTTACGATTATCAGGAAGAAGATGTTCCTGCCGGATACAAAGGATACAAAATTAACATTGCCGGACTCAAAGGCGGTCATTCAGGTGTAGATATTCATCTTGGGAAAGGAAATGCTAATGTATTGCTGGCAAGATTCTTTTACGAAGCCGGGAAAAAATTTGATGCCCGCATTGCAGAATTTGAAGGTGGCAATATGCGAAATGCTATACCACGGGAAGGATTTGCCGTTGTAGCAGTTGCCGGCGATAAAGCTAACGATTTTGCCGAGTTTGTAAAGACATACGAAAAGACCATTCAGGATGAATACAAAACCATTGACCCTGACTTGACATTTGTGGCAAAAGCAATTGACACACCACAAAAAGTGATGAATGCCAATGACCAATTGAAATTTGTCAGTGCTTTGGTTGCTACGCCAAGTGGCGTTATCCGTATGAGCAACGATATGGAAGGACTGGTAGAAACTTCTACTAACTTATCCATTGTAATTATCCGTAATGGTAAAGCCGAAGTTCGCTCCTTATTGAGAAGCTCTGTAGATTCTGCTAAATATGCCCTTCAGGATGTTCACGAAGCTATCTACAAATTAATTGGTGCCCGCACGGAATTCGATGGTGAATATCCGGGATGGAAACCAAATATGGCGTCTCCTATTTTGAAGGCAATGCAAGAACAATACAATAATCTTTACGGTAAAATTCCTGAGATTAAAGCAATTCACGCCGGATTGGAATGTGGCTTGCTCGGTGGCGTTTACACCAACTGGGATATGATTTCTTTTGGTCCTACCATTCGCTATCCTCACTCTCCCGACGAAAAAATAAACATTGAAACTGTTCAAAAGTTTTGGGATTTCTTAGTTCACACACTGGAAAATGCTCCGAAATAATCAAATCTGAAAAATAAAAGAAAGGCCGTTCGTTTGGACGGCTTTTTTTATAAAAATCTGAAAAAAATAGCTTTAACCCCAAAAATTCACAAAGTTCTTGTATGAATAATGCGGGTTAATCATTTATTATACTAACTGACTTTCTCCGGCGTTATAACCACCGTTATTTTTTTATTTTCCGAACCACTAAATGCATATTATCGATATAAAAAGGTATATCACCATTGTTCCAAAAATAAACATTAATAGGTAAATTCGATGGGAAATTGTTTTGCAGAATAAATGTTTTCCCGACAAATGTCCATTGGTTTCGTTTTTCAAAAAACGGGTTTAAGTTTTGTGCTTCCCATACAATGTTGTTACCTTTTTCAGTTATAGTATAAACAAGAACACCTCCGGCATTGTCGGGTAAAAAAACCTGTGCCAACATCGTTACAGAATAAGTTTTACCTGAATCCAACATTGAAGTATTTAACTTTTGATATGATACGGAATAAGGAGTATCTTTTGATACGATACAAGATTTTTGCCACGAGAAAGCTTTTGCATTTGTAATTTTCTTTGGACAATTATTCCATCCATCAGGCTGTCCTTCCATAAAATTCCAAGTATCTACAACAATATTATGGTCTTTAGCAACTATTTTTGTAAATCCGTAGAAATGAATGCCTTTGGCATCAACTTGATAAATGATTTTCGGAAATTTCTCACGAATTTTAGTAATAATCTCTTGATAAAACGGTTTGTGAGAAACGCCATAAAAGAAATAATCCGACTGCGTTGAGTCTAACAACATATTTAGTTGATTCCAATTTTGTTTATCGCCAAGCGGGATAAATTGAACTTTTGCACCCGTTACAGATTTAATTTTTTTTGGATTATTTACATCAATCACCCCGATGCCGGATTTGTCAGAAGTTTTCTTTTGTAAATGTTGAATTGCCAGATTCAAAATTTTATAATTGCCGTATCGTCTGTTTTGGTCATCTATCTTTCCACGCACAGAAAATGCTAATAACAAGACTAAAACAATGACAATGTGTTTGCGGTATTCTGTAATCCATTCCGGATAAAACTTTAGCACAAAGAAAATTAATGAGGCAAATAAAATTAACATACCTAAGTAAAAACCAAATTTGACAAGTGGCAGAGAAAACCGGAATTCCACCAAATGCTGTCCTTTGGAAATAAAAGTTGAAAGCAGGGTGCGATTAGTCAAAAATATTTCTGCCGGTTTGCCGTCAATGGTAGCTTGCCAATAGGGGAAATAATTTTGCATAAGCACAAGTATCTGTGGCGACGGAGTTGTTACGGTTAATTTAATGTGGTTGGGTGTAAATTTTTGCCATGCTATTTTTTCTTGCGTGCCCGTTTTTGCTTTGCCGAAATATGGCTTGTATTTTTCAAAAATAGATTGACTGACAAATAACGCATTTTTATCAGAACAGGTATCATCCATTTTTTGCAGAGGTAATATGTGCGATGATAAATAAGCCGTAGGATGATGAAATACTTTTTGGGAAAATGCCGGGAATGAATCTGTAAAAAAGGCAAAATCATTTAAAAAGAAAGAACCAAAACCATAAGGAGATACGCGTTTGTGAAATAAATTGGTATTACGCCAGACAGGTAAAAATTCGCCGGATTGCTCTGTATTGTAAGTAACTTCTCGTTGGTTTGGCAAAGGGTATCCCATTGGCAATTCAGATAATTTTTCGGCTAATTCGACAGGTTTTTTATTACTGTAAACGGTGAAAGAACTATTGATTTGCGTGGCAATAAGCAGGTCGGTAATTACTAAAACAGATAATATCCAATTACAAGCCGGTTTTTTACGGAACAAAAACCACAAAATAGCTGATAATCCGATAAATCCTATCTGAAAAACAGATTGAAAAAAAATACTGTCATTACGGGATAATTGGGCTAACCGCTCACTGAAAGGAATTGAAAAATCGAATAAATTGAGTTTGGCAAAGTAAACATCCGAAAAGTGAGTAATTGCAAAATAAATAAGCAATACGGAAACAATAATTGTACTTATTAAAAGGACTTTTTCCCTTTTTGATAATAATATTTCCAAATAATAAAATGCGGAGAAAACAACGGCAAAAATGACAAATAAACGGAAAAATGCCGGATAGCGAAATACATTCATCATGGGAATATACCGGAACAGCCAACCCCTTACGGGCAGGTATTCACCAAATGATGCCAATAAAGAAAAGAGACCGAAAAGTGTAATTATCCACAGGAACCGATTTTTTTTCAGGAATAAAGATCCGGTAAAAAATATTAAAGTAAGAATACCCACAAAAGCATTGGTCATCGAAATGTCTGTCCCGAAATAGTCCGGTGATTTAACGCCGGCAAGCGGTAGCAGAAAAGTTATCAGTGCCCTTGGTGAAAAAGGGTGCATTTCTGCCCACTTTAAAGCACCTCCACCATATTGCCCGATAAAGTGCGACATCTGAAAAAAACTGATAATCAGCACAACAGAGATTAGGGATAATAAAAGTCCAAGAAAAAAGTGGAATTTCAGAAATTGTATCCACTTTTCCTTTTTTCGGATTTTTACAATTAATTCGACAACGAAAAAAGACAGTAACAGATAACCGAGAATGATTGTTAATCCCGGATAACCATTGAAAATTATCAGATAAAGGAAAAATAAAACGGGGAATAATGTCCGCCAACGGGTATCTTGCAAAAAACGCCAATAATATAAAATGACAAAAGGAATCCATGCGGCTCCGGCAATGGCTGACAGATTTTGGGCATTACCAACCATAAATCCCGAAAGCATATAGGCAACACCTCCGGCAAGAGCAAAACTACGAAGCACCTTAAAATGAGTCAGCAATTTAAACATTCCCCAACCGGCAATAAATACATAAGCAACGAAAATAAATTGCAGCGTGATATTGCTATACGATGTGAACAAGCTGACAATCCAAACTTCGGGATTCCACACGGAAACCATATCTCCGTAATTAGGTGTTCCAAGTAAAAGATAAGGATTCCAAAGCGGGATAGTCCCGTTTCGTAATGATTCGCTCACAAAATAACGGGCAGGCAAAAAACTGTCTATGACATCCCATTTTAGTCCGTTCTGCAGGAAAAAGACTTGCCAAAATGCCAAAATGGCTATAAGCAAAATTAAGAAGACAGGTAATATATTTTTTTTGCAGGACAATTCAATTAGTTTAAATAACTAGCTATCAAAGGTAGTTAATTTTTCAGAATTGCCATAACCCGATTTGCCAATTTATCGGCTTTTTCAATTGTACTACTCTCGGCATAAATACGGATAATGGGCTCGGTATTTGATTTTCGCAAATGGAACCATCCTTCCGGCAAATCAACTTTTAAGCCGTCAACCTCATTAAACTCACCTTCCGGAAAATTAGATTTTACACGAGAGAATATTTTCCCCAAATCGGTATTAGCAGTCAATTCTACTTTATTTTTTGAAATAAAGAAATCGGGATAGCTTTTGCGAAGTTCGGAAACTTTTTTACCCGATTTTGCCAGATAAGTTAAAAATAAAGCAACACCTACCAAAGCATCTCTGCCGTAATGTAATTCGGGATAAATGATGCCACCGTTGCCTTCGCCGCCGATGACGGCATTTGTTTCTTTCATCATAGCCGTTACATTTACTTCGCCTACGGCAGATTGAAAATGTTTTTGCCCATATTTCTCGGCAATTACGCGTAATGCACGGGATGACGACAGGTTGGAAACAACATCACCTTTTGTATATTGTAGAATGTAATCGGCAATTGTTACCAAAGTATATTCTTCACCGAAAAAACTACCATCTTCGCAGATAAATGCCAAGCGATCGACATCAGGATCTACAACAATACCAACATCAATATTATTATTTTTTACGAGAGTTATAATTTCTTGAATATTAGCCGGTAACGGTTCCGGGTTGTGTGAAAAATTACCATCGGGATTGGCATTTACAACGGTAATTTCAGAAACGCCCAGGCGTTTAAGAAGTTCGGGAATAGCCACACCGCCAATAGAATTAATGCCGTCAACAGCGACTTTAAATCCTGCTTTTCTTATGGCTTCGGCATCAACCAACGGCAGTGCTAAAATTTTGTCAATATGATAGTTAAGCGAATCAGAATCGTCAATGGTTTTTCCTAAATCATCAACGCCGGCATACGAAACGGTTTGGTCATTAATAATCTTTAGCAATTCTTTGCCATCGGCATCAGACAAGAATTCGCCTTTTTCGTTGAGTAATTTCAAGGCATTCCATTCTTTTGGATTATGGCTGGCAGTGATAATAATTCCACCATCGGCATGGTGTTTTATTACCGCCATTTCGGTGGTAGGTGTTGTTGCCATATCAATATCAATCACATTACAACCCATGCCATTGATAGTTGCTGTTAGAATCATTTTAACCATAGGTCCTGAAATACGGGCATCGCGACCAATGACAATTGTTGGCTTTTGCTTGCCGGATTTTTGTTTTATCCAAAAAGAAAAAGCAGTAGCAAATTGAGTAATGTCAAGTGGCGTTAAGTTTTCACCGGAGGTTCCGCCAATGGTTCCACGGATGCCTGAAATTGATTTAATGAGAGTCATGAGCAATTAGTTTTAAGTAAGCGATTTTTGCAGCTTCTTTTTGTGCGTCTTTTTTTGAAAGACCTTTGCCTGATGAGATTATTTTTTCGTCTAAAAAGACTGTCGTCAGGAAAAAATGTTTTTTGTTTTCTTTTAGTTCTTCGTCTAGAAATTGTAGCCGAAGGTTATTTTTTTGACTGTAATTAATAAGTTCTCCTTTGTAATTAATATCTTGTTGTATCTCTTCTTGGTCAATTATTCCCTCAGCAACTAATCTTTGCCAAAATTTAATAACGGCATCAAACCCTTTATCTAAAAAGATGGCACCTATGAGTGCTTCAAAGGCATTGCCAAGAATATGCTGATGTTCAAAATTAAAATTCCCTTTGTAATTTAGGAAATGATGTAATCCCAATTGTTTTCCTACTTTATTCAAATGTTCCCGTTTAATATAACGGGCTTTGAGTTCTGTCAAAAATCCTTCCCGCTTGTCAGGGTATTGTAAAAACAGTAGTTTTGCAACAACTAAAGATAAAACACTGTCGCCTAAAAACTCAAGTCGTTCATTATTTAATTTATTGTCGGTGTTGGAAGATAGACTACTATGGGAGAAAGCTAACTTGTAATACTTTAAGTTGTTAGGACGGATAAACAGGAATTTCTTAATCTTTTTTTTTAGGAGGGTATCGGTGTTTTTCTCAATTGATGGCACTCAATAGATTTTAAGCATCAATTTTTTTTAAGATTACGGTTGCATTATGTCCGCCAAAGCCAAAAGTATTGCTTAGGGCATAATTAATTTCCCGTTTTTGTGCTTTATGAAGCGTAAGATTTAGTTTTTGGTCAATTTCCGGATCGGGTTCTTGGAAATTAATTGTCGGTGGCACGGTTTGATTCTTGATAGCAAGAATAGACGCGATGGCTTCAATAGCTCCTGCAGCACCCAACAAATGTCCTGTCATGGATTTTGTAGAACTGATGTTTAATTTATAAGCATGTTCTTTAAAAACGGAGATAATGGCTTTAGTTTCCGAAATATCACCCAATGGGGTAGAAGTTCCGTGAGTATTAATGTAGTCAATATCTTCAGGTTTAATCCCTGCTTCGGCAATAGCGGCTTTCATTACTTTGGTTGCACCTAATCCTTCGGGATGTGGTGCTGTTAGGTGGTGTGCGTCAGCTGATGCTCCGGTTCCAACCAATTCAGCATAGATATGGGCACCTC
>JALTEO010000242.1 GCA_027073875.1 Bacteroidales bacterium | reverse complement strand
ATTATGTGGTTTATCAATGTTATGTGGTCGGTTCCTACTTTACTAATGGTCATTGCTTTAACAATGGTTATCGGCAAAGGATTCTGGCAAATATTTATTGCTGTGGGACTCACTATGTGGGTAGAAGTTGCCCGTATTGTACGGGGACAAATCCTCAGTATCAAAGAAAAAGAATTTGTAGAAGCAGGGAGAGTGCTTGGGTTTAGTCATTTTCGTATCATCTTTAAACATATCTTACCAAATGTCTTTTCGCCTGTCATTGTGGTATCGGCAGCTAATTTTGCTTCTGCCATCTTGATTGAGGCAGGATTAAGTTTCTTGGGTATTGGCGTACAACCGCCGGTTCCGTCATGGGGCACAATGATAAAAAACCACTATGGTTATATGTTGGTAGGACTACCCCATTTGCCGTTTATTCCGGGCATTGCCATTATGCTCACGGTTTTGGCATTTATTATCCTCGGTAATAGCTTAAGAGATGCATTAGATACGCGGGAAAACAGTTAACCAAATAACAATTTACAGTTTATGTCAAAGGCATCCTCCTGAAGGGATCCCTTTGGGGCTTCGAGACAATTTGAGACCTTTGCAAAACTTCTGGCTTTGTCATTCTGAACGCAGTGAAAAATCTATAAATAATTGTCGTTTAATGTATTGAGATTCTTCGCATTGCTCAGAATGACAGCTTCTTTTTGATTTTGCGAGACCTCCTCTCTAAATTAATGTACAACTAATTTCTTTATTTTCATCATTTTCCCATCACTCACTTTCAGGAAATATACACCTTGTGACAAAGAGCTTACGGTTATATCCTTTTGAAATACATAGGGCTCAACTTCATCTTGTATCAATAATTTACCAAGCACTGAAAATAATTGAACAGTCAACACTTTAGTATGATAGCCAAATGATAATTTGATGGTTTCGTCAACCGGATTATTTACCGAGAAATAGAAATCTGCTGTTTGTGTATTTATGCTTAATGCCGGTGTTTGATTAATTCGCAATTTTAATGTTACCGGCAAATGGTCGGAATTATCATACAGCGATGATAAAATCGTTGATGGCACGCTGGTATTTGTTGGGTTATCGAGCAAACTACCATTAAAATGATTGCCGTCTTGAGCAACTGCTTCATAACTTCCCTGCACATATTTCACTTTGAACAAATTGTTTTTTACCTCATTGGAAATCAAGATAAAATCGAATCGGTCATCTAAACCACCCGAAGCATGACAGTCATCATCATCGGTATGAGTCGATTGCGTATGATAAGCGGCAAAATCACTATTGTTGTGCCATGTCCCCAGCTGATTGACAGGGTCGTAAAAACGCAACGATTCATCGGTATAATTTACTAAATTTTGAAATGCCTCCTCACTACTGGAATACAGATTAAAATCCCCCAATGCCAGATTATTTCCGGTCATATCTTCTTGGTCAAGATAATCCATCAATGCCGCTGTCATATCAGCACGCTTATCCTTATCAGACGAAGAACTTCCCGCCTTCAAATGTGCTACCATAAAATTTATAAAAACCGTATCGTGTTGTGTCGATAAATCAGGTGAATTATAATACAGCGTATAAATATTAATATCGCGTAATGAAGTAGAAATAGCATGTTCCCAGTAGAGTGTAAATTTACGGGCATCATAATAAAGCATATTCACAATATCGGAATTTGAATAATTGGTAATATGGGCACGCTGATAATAAGTTCTTCCATCTTGATTCAAGACATTATCCAATAAGCCGTCAATAACGGAAGTTGTTCCGTGAATTTCTTCCACTGCAAGAATATCCGGCAATACAAAACCAATAATTTTCTGTATATAGCCGTTTTTGTCGTCAACATTATTATTATCGGTTGTGCAGTAGGAAGTTGTATTTCCATAATTCAGCAAATTATATTGCATGACCTTAACAGTGTCTTGGGCTTTAACAAAAAGCGACACCAATACCAGAAATAAAAATAGATGTAGTTTCATGGGGAAAAATTTTTGTAAAAATAATCAAAAAATTAATATTGATTCTATATTTCCGCAATGATAATAATGAGGCAATTCCTAAAATTTATCCGACACTCTTTTCAACTTTACAAACTTTCAACTAAATTATTGTTTCACAAATTTCTTAACCACCGTGCCTTCGTTGGTTTCCACTTTTACAAAATAAATACCTGCGGGTAGATTTTTAACAGAAACTCTTATTTTGTCACTCCGAGTAAAGTGAAGAGCATGAGATTCCGAAACAAGTTCGGAATGACTCCCGGTTTTTGAAGGCATGTGAGTTTGGAATGACGACATTATTTCTTTTCCCGTTAAATCTAAAATCTTAACATTGTTAATTGCACATTGTAAATTGTTAATTGATATTGTTAGGTTGTCCGTAGCGGGATTGGGATATATCAAAACGGAATTTTCCGACAAAAGCGAAACAGCGGTATTTGTCTGCATTGCATCTACAATCACCAGTGCCGTATCCATTGCTGATAAATTTTTATTACCATCGCAAATTAACGAAAACAGCAAAAAGGCATTTTTGTTATTTACAGGAATGGTTACAGAATCACTTGTCCGCTTTTGCAAAGCATTCATGTTCTTGTAAGTTACATGGGCATTGCCGGTTCGCAACGACAAATAATCGCCACTCTCTGTATAAGGCGATGCGTCCGTCCATGACGACACCAGTGTATCATTTTTATAGACATCAATGATACCTGATATTTTGTTATAAATCGCTTTTGCATTAAACCATTGTCCCGAATCCACCCGACAATCATCATCGGTCTCAAGGTGATAAACATTGTCAACATACTTGTATATCTGCACCTTATTTTGATCAACACGAAAATAAACCATGTAAGAATTATGACGATTGCCTGAAGTAGCACTATCGCAGAAAAAGTGAATACCTGCACGACGATTGGTTCCGGCACCTTCTATCTTCATATCCCACGAAAAAACCAACGACGATGAGAGATTTTGATTCAGCGGAATATAAAAATTCGTATTACTTTCGTCCTCATCCGTTTGCTCCAGTCCCGCTGCTGTTGTTTGCCACACACCTACCTGAGAAATCCATCCGGGATTAATATCATGCCTCAATGAATCGAAAAAATATCCGGAATCAGGATAGCTGGACCAAAGCCCGTCTTGTTTGTAAGCATAATTAAACCAACGACCGATAACCGTATCGTTATCCGTATCTGAGAAATCAACCGAAAAATCATCGGTAACCACATCGGCACAAATAATTTTCGTAATCGGCTTCTGATTATCCTTAGAACACTGCCATACAGCTTCCCATCCGGCACCAACCGTTGCACCATCAGAATGAAATTGCAGCGTTAAACTATTACCGGATGCCGTAATAGGTGCAGGTATGGTATTCCCCGACAATGCAGCCAAAACGGGTGCATTAACATCGTTGCCGTCATAAATCCATAACGAATCGTAACCGGCTTCCAAATCCAAGCTGTTAAACGACAACGACAAGCTCACAGCCCCCGTTGGTGCAATGGTATAGGTATAATCCGAATTATTGTAATAATTCCTTCCGGGACCACCATTATCGTAAATCGTATCACTACAAGGCACTGATCCGCAAGATGAAAATTTCTCGGCAATCATATCCCACATATCTGTATAACCATCGTCGTAACCCAATGCCCAAATGCCCATTCCGGCAATACCGGTTTGATTAATTAAATCCAACCGTTTGCCCATAGCATGTGCATCATCCAAAAAGCATTGGTGCCATTTGCTGTCATTTTTGTAAATCCAATACGACGACATACTGTTATTATCCCAATGGTTGTTATCCGTCGAATAATAACCTGATGTATTATCCATTACTGTTTTATAGAGTTTTACAGAAGCATTTGCCGTAGTAGAATCTCCGGGTGTTGCACTTTTTGTAGGCCAATCAAAACCATAATAAGGTAATCCCAAAACAAGTTTTTCCTTACTAATACCGGCATTCAGATAATAATTAACACTTCGCGACAAATTATAACCCGACGAAGTAAACGGATAGCACGGATCGTTTGGTCCTGAAAGACTACTACCTGCATAATAATAGTCGTAGCCCATAATAATAAAATAATCCAAATAATTATTCAAAGTTGGTTCGTCAAACACATTGCTCCAATCCACGGCATACAGAGCGATACTCACTTGTGAGCCGGGGATTTGCGAGTGCATCTGCTCACATAAATCTACCAAAAAATTATTAAAGTTAGTTGCTTGCGACGAAGGCACTGCCTCAAAATCAATATTTACACCATTGGCATTGCGTTGCCGAACCATCGCTATCAGACTGTCTATCAGTGTTTGTTTTGCCGTAGAATCACCGAAAAATGTCTCATGGTCCGAAAACAAGGTAACACACAAATTTACTCTGACACCATGTGCTTGTGCACTATCAATAACTGCTGCCGTGGACCAACCATGGGTGGTTGTGGCCTTGCCCGTTGACGGGTCAACCTCATAGGAAAAATAAGATAAATCCGATAGCAGACTCCATTCAAAATTCAGGTAAGTATCTCCCTGCCAATACGGAAACCACCCGAAAACCACCTTATTCAAATTACAATCCTCATACATTTTTGCACCTCGCGGCACAAAGTGATGCATAGCATCCAATTGCGAACGACTCAAATTCAAGCTATCGTAATAAGCCAGCTGTTGCCGGTGAATAGAAAAATTATTTCTATTTTGAGCTTTTGTAAAAACTGTTAACAGGATAAAAATAAAAAGAACGGTAATTTTTTTCATGCAGAATATTTTTCAACAAAATAAAGTATTTATTCCAAAAAGTATTTTCAGATATGCAAATATACATAACTATCTTGAAACCTTTGCAAAACTTCTGATTTTGTCATCTTGAACACAGTGAAGAATCTCAATCCAATACACCCGTCATTATGAGCGAACGCAGTGAGCGTAATAATCTGTTGAATAGTGCTGTGAAAGAGATTGCCACGCCTACGGCTCGCAATGACGGGTGTATTATAGGGATTGCCACGCTCGTGCCTCGCTCGCAATGACGGTAAAGCAAAGCGTCATAGCGAGGAGTGCAACGACATGGCTATCCGTCTCTTATTGTAGTGTGTCTTTGATGTTTCTTAGGTTGTAGTAGTCTATTCTGTGAAAAAATTTATTTTTTTCATTGATTTTTTTTAGGTGGTAGATTGCTCTGTCTTTGAGTGTCGGGACTCCTCCATTATCGTTTGAGTCGTTCATAAAACTAGCTCGAGAAGCAACATCACCCATTCCACCTCTTCTACCGTAAAGCTCCTTAGCCTCATCAGCAAAAGCTCCAGGACCAAGAGTAATTTTTCCTGCGATGATTGCATTAACTGTATCGTGATTTTCCGGGTTTATGATTATTTCGTAAAATGGCATGCTTTTGGCAAATGTTGTTGCAGGTCCATCTCTTAAGTTCCATCCGAGTGTGTCCGGAAAATAATTTGTGAGGTGATTATAATATTGATGATTATTATCTATGAAGTCTGTATCTATGGGGTTTGGAACTATTACATACGGGCTTTGTTCTTCTCCATAAAACAGGCTGTCTGTTTCGTCAAGAACATCTAAGAAGTCTTGGATTTGTGTTGCGTTCCATGATGTATCGAGGTTGAATCGTATTGGTCTTCCCATCGCTTCTTCTGTGTTGACAAAGTCGTTTCCAATCATCTCTCCGACTTCCGCAGAGGTTGCTCTTGTTGTTTTTCCGTAGTTTTCGTCTCCGGGTCTCGCAGGTATTTTAAGTGCTTTCGGGAAAAGTGTTGCTTTTATCGTGTCTTTTCCTATCGTGTCTTGCAGGTATATTATTTTGCTCGGTAGATTCCATTTGTTACCGACCATTGCGTAATATGTCGTGTCTCCACCGTATTCGAGCCAGAGTGTTGAGTCTGCGGGAACATTGTCGAAATGTACTATTCCGTTCGCGTCTGTCGTGTCTTGTTCTACAACAGGGTTTGTTCCGTTGCTGAATCGGTATCTGACGATGAATCCTGAGAGGTCGTTGCGAGTGTATCCGTCTCGGAGTTTGAAAACTAAGTCTTGGGTTTGGGGGACTCCGTCAACATAGAGGGGGAATTGATTTTCCGTACTATCTTCCACGAATGTGAGGATGGTATCCATTGGTAAGAATTGTTCTTGAGGATCGTGGCTTGCCGGTTCTACATGGATGATGTAGTCTGCACTAACTTCTCCTGTGTCTTTGCTCTCTTTTTTCGTCATTGCGAACGAGGAACGAGTGTGGCAATCTGTTGAATTATAGGGATTGCCACGCCTACGGCTCGCAATGACGGTTGAATTAGAGGGATTGCTACGCTCACTGCGTTCGCTCGCAATGACGGAACCCATAAAAACACCGGTATTCATTTCCAATGCTTTTTTGATAATGCCGTTGCCTATTATTAGATAAACTCCGTTATTGAGTTTTTCTCCGTTGTTTCCTTTTCCATCCCAGTATGCTTTCGCTATTTTTGTGTCGGGGTTCCATTCAGGTCTTATTTGTTTGATGAGTTTTCCTGTGATGTCGTATATTTGTACTGGTTTTGGTTGGTTTTCGCTTGTGAAGTTAAGTGTGTAGTCTTGTCCTGCTCCTATAAGTTCCGAGAGAGGTTTTTTTGTTTGTATAATTGGCTCTTGGGTTACTGTTGGCGCAAGTTCTACATTTGAGAAATGTATGTCTCCGTGTGAAATTCCTTCGTAGGTGATGCTTGTGTCATCAATCATTGTGAGTACGTATTTTACACTATCTGGCCAATGTCCGTCTGTTGTTCTTTGAACAGCAAGATCAACTGCTGTTGTGATTTGCGCGTTGAGTCCGAGACTTCCGAGGAAGAGTCCTCCGAGGAGCAGTCCTCGTTTGAGATTTTTATTTACGATTTCAGTTAATTTGCTCATTTTCTTAAAAATTAGTAGTTAAAAATTTAGAGTAAAATTAATAAAAAAAAACTTTATGGAATTTTTTTTGGTTTTTTTTGTCATTGTGAGGGCGGAGTCGTCATTGGAGGGATTGCCACGCTCACTGCGTTCGCTCGCAATGACGCTCTCTTTTCTCGTCATTGCGAGGGCGAAGTCCGTTCCATTTAATCGTCATTGTGAACGAGGAACGAGTGTAACAATCTGCCCCAAAAAGAGTCGTCATTGCGAGCCGTAGGCGTGGCAATCTGTTGTGTAGTACTGTGAAACAGATTATTACGCTCACTGCGTTCGCTCATAATGACGGGTGTATTGGATTGAGATTCTTCACTATCGTTCAGGATGACAGCACTATTTTGGATTCATTCGTAATTTATTGCTTTCCGTATCGCTCCTACGGAGCTGTCACTTTGCTTGTTTGCTGTTACCAAGATACTGCACCTACGGTGCTTAAATAGTTCAAAAGTTAAAAGTTTGTAAAGTTGAAAGTTCATAAAGTTAAATTT
>JALTEO010000241.1 GCA_027073875.1 Bacteroidales bacterium | reverse complement strand
CTAATGGCAAAACACACCAAAGCTAAAAAGCTATCGAAACAAAAGCTCTCTAACAAAATCATTCAGCTTTTCCGTGACAAACCCGGGCTACGGGCAAACTACAAACAAATTGCCGGACAATTGGGTATTTCCAATAAGGCGGAACGCAACTTAATTATTGAAGTGCTCAAGGAGATGGAACGCAATAATCTGCTCGAAGATATCTCTCGCGGGAAATACAGGTTAAAAGCCAAAGAAGGATATATTACCGGAAAAATTGAAATGCACACACAAGGCAATGCCCATTGCATAAGTGATGATTTTAAAAAACCGATTTTTATTTCTCATCGTAATTTACATTGTGCCCTCGATGGCGACACCGTAAAAATTTTCCTTTTACCAATAAAAAAGGATCGGGAACCAGAAGGTATCGTTGCAGAAATTGTAGAACGGTCACGCAAAAAAATTGTCGGCACCATTCAACTAACCAAAAGCTTTGCTTTTTTGATTCCAGACAACAAGAAAGTTCCTTACGATATTTTTATTCCGCCGGATAAACTGTCCAAAAATATAGCAAACAATATGAAAGTTACCGTAAATATTACCGAGTGGACAGAAAAAATGAAAAACCCTATCGGCGAAATTATTGATATCCTTGGGTTTGCCGGCGAAAATGAAACCGAGCAACACGCTATTCTCGAAGAGTTTGAACTACCCTATAAATTTCCAAAAGCCGTAGAAGCAGAAGCTAAAAAAATTCCTGCCGGAATAACACAGGAAGAAATAGCAAAACGGAAAGACTATCGCGAAATTCTTACATTTACCATAGACCCGATTGATGCCAAAGATTTTGACGATGCCATATCATACCGGAAATTGAAAAACGGCAACTACGAAATTGGCGTACACATTGCCGATGTGTCTCATTATATTCAGCCAAAATCTATTTTGGACAAAGAAGCGTATCTGCGAGGAACATCGGTATATCTCGTTGACAGGGTGGTACCTATGCTCCCCGAAACACTTTCGAATAATCTTTGCTCACTTCGTCCCAATGAGGACAAACTGACTTTTTCCGTACTTTTTGAGTTTGATGCCGAGAGTTATCATATTGTCAATCATCATTTTCACAAAACAATTATTCGTTCCGACCGGCGATTTCACTACGATGAAGTACAAGCAATTTTGGATAACGACAAAGGCGATTTGCTGCAAGAACTAAAACAAATCAATAAAATCACGCAATCCATACGCAAAAAAAGGTTTGATGCCGGTGCACTGTCGTTTGAACGAACGGAAATAAAATTCAAATTAGATGATAACGGAAAACCGCTCGGTGTTATTTTCAAAGAGACAAATCAAGCCCACCAACTGATTGAAGAACTGATGCTATTGGCAAATAAATTTGTAGCTCAGGCATTTAACGAATATCACAAAAAACATCGGAATCTGAGTTTCGTTTACCGTGTTCACGACAAACCCAATCAGGAGAAATTACGCAGTTTTGCACAGTTTGTCAAACAATTTGGTTACAGTCTGAATCTAAAATCGCGAAAATCCATTACTTCATCTATGAATAATCTTTTAGATGCGGTAAAAGGAGAAGACATTGAAGATATTGTCGTTAATCTATCCATCAGGTCAATGGCTAAGGCGGTATATGACACGACCAATATCGGACATTACGGACTGGCATTTAAAGATTATACACATTTTACTTCACCCATACGACGCTATCCCGATTTGATGGTGCATCGCGAACTACATGCCATACTGGAGCATAAACCTATAAACGCACCACACGGCGAGGTTACCGAACAATGCCGCTACCTTTCGCAGCAAGAACAAAAAGCGGCTTCGGCAGAACGACTCTCCATGAAGTTCAAGCAAATGGAGTTTATGAGCGACAAAATCGGAAAAGTCTTCGATGGTGTTATTTCAGGCGTAGCACAATACGGACTTTTTGTGGAAATTACTGAAAACAAGTCGGAAGGACTGGTTTCAATCCGTGATATCAAAAATGATTTCTTTGTTTACGATGAAGCCAACTATCGTTTAGTTAGTTTCAATTCCGATAAACAATACCAGTTGGGACAAAAAGTAAAAGTCCGCATTAAAAAAGTAAATATCCCAAAACGACAGATGGATTTGGAATTGGTTTAATCAGGGGGAAAGCAGGATAAAGATACTTAAAAAATAAGTTTTGGCTTTATATAAGTTAAAGAT
>JALTEO010000240.1 GCA_027073875.1 Bacteroidales bacterium | reverse complement strand
ATAGATTTTAGATATAATAACTTCCTTTTATTTTTAGATGCTACTAATAATGTTAAGAAGGGATTGCTAAGGAATTACTTTAGTATACCGTCGCGGTGTGGAGTCGTCGAGTTCGAGGAATTAGAAAGCTACAATGTCGAGCGCATAATAGTTACGCCGGAGATTGAATACACGACATCGGCAAAGGATGACAACAAGTACGTCACCAGGACCGCATACTATATCGGCCACGACGTCGACGCCAACCGCGCCTATAAATTTAATGCCATTACCCTAAGCCATCCACGCACACAACAGGCCACACATTTGATTTATAAATCCAAACCCGCGCTAACATCAATTGACAGCTATGATTTTAACGACAGTACCTACGAGGAATTGCGTAAATTTCAGGCCGAAGACATCGCCGCCAAATTGATTGAAATTTATAATAACACCATCGAACCGCTTACTGGTATAAAAAATAGGATCGATTTATTTATTGCAATTTTTTTGACATTTACAAGTGCTTTGCATTTTGATTTTGATCGGCGCCGCATAGACAAGGGCTGGATAGAGACGTTGATATTGGGTGATACCAGAACCGGAAAAACAGAGATGATGAAGCGTTTGATTGAGTACTTTAGAGCTGGAGAGCTTGTGCTCGGCGAAAGCGCGAGTTTCGCCGGTCTCGTAGGGGGTATTCAGCAAATTGGCAGTCGTTGGCATTTGACGTGGGGCAGGATTCCGCTTAATAATCGCAGGCTCGTTGCCGTTGACGAAATGAGCGGACTACACAAATATGAGATAGCAAAGTTATCAGGTATCCGTTCAAGTGGAGTCGCAGAGATAACCAAGATCAGAACCGAACGCACCCTGTCAATGACGAGATTGTTGTGGATGTCAAACCCACGTGGCGACTACATCGAACAGCGCCTTATTAGTTCGTATACACAGGGCGTACGCGCGGTGCCGGAACTTATCGGCAAACCCGAAGATATTAGTAGGATTGACATTTTGCTGATACTTAGCATTGACGAAGTCCCGCTATCGGTAATAAATGCGCCGAATGCGATGCGCAAGCGAAAATTTAAATATACATCGGACGATTTCCATAACCTGATTATGTGGGTGTGGAAGCTAAAGCCCGAACAAATACAATTTACTGAAGATGCCGTGCATTTGGTCTATTATTTCGCTAATCAATTCGCGAAAAAGTATTCCCAGGCCATACCGATTGTAATCTCATCAGAGCAGCGGATTAAATTGGCGAGGCTTGCTGTGGCTGTGGCTGCGGCTACGTTTTCAACGGATACCGGCAAAAATCTTGTGGTTAAACCAGAACATGTTAGTTTCGTCAGCGACTACTTGCAACACATTTTCGATAAGCCTGCATGCGCATATAATGAATTTAGTAGGCTTGAGAAGAATAAAAACACAATAAAAGATGAGCAGGCGATAACGTCTGAACTTGAACAAAGAAATGGCATCGTCGATCAGTTGCTCGACATCGAACGCATGACCTTTTCAGATATTCAAGATATTTTTGAAATTGATGGCCGCTCTGATACGCGGAAGCTAATAACAAAATTCATAAAACTAAATGCCTTCAAAAGAGTAGGGCAGATGTATGAAAAAACACCGGCATTGGTTTCGTTATTGCGTAGGATTCGTATACAAAAAGCAGCGCAAACACAACTTTTTAGCAGCGAAGACGAGGTTCCATTTTGATGATAAAACGAGTATTTTATGAAAAAGATAAAGCGATAGGAATTAATCTCAAGAATCGCAGGGTCAATGTTAAAATCAAGGACGATATGGTCGTGGTTATGAGCAAGCGCTTGATTAATTCAGATGAGAATTTAGAAGATTTAAAGCGTGCTGGGTTTAGGATTTACAGAGATAGAATTGCTTATTTTAAATATGTGGTATCTGTTGAAGCCTTTGATGAAGTTATACAAGCATATTTGTATTTAAAACGAAGGAATTGCAATGATTCGGGCACGATTTAAGGCAAATGCCAAGGATTACCGGCCTATAAATTGGCCAATAAAACATCCATATTGGTGCACGGGTTATGCCGTGGATATGAGTTATTCTGTAATAGTGGCTTATGCAGATGATGTTAATGAAATACGACAAAATTGGCCGGAAGCGACTACAATTGAATTTGAAAAGGTTAACGGCTACATATTCAATGATAGGTTTAAAAAACCGAGGTGGTTTAAAGGCACAGTATG
>JALTEO010000239.1 GCA_027073875.1 Bacteroidales bacterium | reverse complement strand
AAATAATGTATTTGTGAATCCAACATTAAAACAATTTCTTAACAAATATAATTATTCATCATTCAAAGATGGTGATTATAATTTTTTGGTTTTTATTATTCTTCTGAGAGTTAAGGATGACAGAAAACATAGCTTTGAAATATCCACATATAAAGACAATGCTTTTTGGTTTGTATCTACTCAGATTCATTTGAAATGTAAATATACAATTTCTCAATAAGGAAACTGTGCTGTTCCATTATTTCCATACTGTTTATCCCTTTTGGGAATCGAACTTTTCTTGTTTTTTTGGAATTAGAATAAAAAAAGCCCGTGTCATGCTGAACTTGTTTCAGCATCTAATACCGATTACACATTCAATATAGTTCAATAAATTGTACTATTTTCATGTAGCATCGGCATTATACCAAATCTTTTTTACACTAATTTATATTAGTAAATGGTATAACAGATTCCGAAACAAGTTCGGAATGACCCTTTTGTTGTTGTACAGTTTATAGCATTATTATTTCTTCCGCAAGAGTTTTCCTGTCTTTAGTGCCAAATCGAATAAGATAAGTTTTACATTACCGTTGCGTTCAATATGAAAAAATGCCAGATTCATTTCATTAAGAATCCCTTTGGTATTTTCGGGTGTGATAAACGATGAAAATTTTTCCGAAAAATCCCGCTCGGCTTTCGACAATGAATTGAGGTTTTGGAGCTGAATATTCATCAAAAAATTCTCCCGCAACATACGGGTAGCAAATAAAAAGAAATTTTTCAGATATTCCTTGCCTGTTCCCGAAAGTTTGTCGGTAAACGACAAAAGCTCATCAAAATTAAACCGGTAACACAGCCGCATAAATTGCACAAAATCTTCTAACAACGAATTGGTTTCCGCCGTATCGGTTTGAGCCAGCTTTTCCGCTTCAACTAAATTCCCGCCGGCAATATGAGCAAAGTTATTGATTTGTGATTCGGTTAATTCCGGATATTTTTTTCTCAGAAATGCCTCAATATCAGAAGCCGGCAATTTAGGAAATTTTATCAGTTGTGTCCGCGAGATAATCGTTGGCAACACTTTGTCCACACTCTCGGTTATCAGCAGAAATAAAGTCTTGGGATAAGGTTCTTCTATGACTTTCAGCAATTTATTGGCAGCTGTAAGATTCAATTTCTCCGGCAACCACAGAATAATGATTTTATACCCGTTTTCGTATGATTTAAAATTCAGCTGATGAATAATTTTGTCGCTGTCGTCTTTAAAAATTGTCAGTTGCTTAGTGCCTTTCGGGTCAATAAATAATGCCCACTGAATTTGATCAAAATAAGGATTCTCCTGAATTTTCTCACGCCACTGCGGCAGGAAATTATCACTTCCTTTTGTTTTGGTTTTCGGTAAGTTAAATGTCGGGAAAATAAAATGTAAATCGGCATACGCTAACGACTGAAATTTTTTACACGACGGACAAACACCGCAAGCATCACCATCTTGTCTGTTCTCGCAATTGATATACTGTGCATAAGCCAGTGCCATCGGTAGTTTTCCGGTGCCTGCCGGACCCGAAAATAGTTGTGCATGCGGAATACGGTCTTTTTCTACCGTCTGCCGCAGATGGTCTTTTATCTTTTCCTGTCCTATGATATCACGAAAAAACATTTAATCGTTTAATTTTAAGACTACCAGAAATGCCTGTTGCGGAACCTCTACATTACCTACCTGCCGCATGCGTTTTTTTCCTTTTTTCTGTTTCTCCAACAGTTTTCGCTTACGGGTAATATCACCACCGTAACACTTGGCAGTCACATCTTTACGATACGCTTTTACCGTTTCACGCGAGATAATTTTAGACCCGATGGCTGCCTGAATGGCAATATCATATTGTTGTCGCGGAATCAAATCTTTCAACTTATGACAAATTCGTTTACCAAAATTATACGCATTGCTGAAATGAATAAGGGTTGAGAGTGCATCAACCGGTTGTCCGTTGAGAAGGATATCCAGTTTGACTAATTTCGACGGCTGATAGCCAACTTGATGATAATCAAATGAGGCATAACCCTTTGAGATGCTTTTTAGTTTGTCGTAAAAATCAAATACTATCTCGCCACTCGGCATCTCAAAATTCATTTCTATGCGAGTAGTCGTCAAATAAGTCTGATTGAGTAATTTTCCTCGTTTTTCGATACATAAATTCATGATAGGACCTATGTAATCGGACTTGGTAATTATTTGTGCGTGAATATACGGCTCCTCAATATGTTCAATTTTCGTAGGGTCGGGCAATTCGGAAGGATTATAAATTTCGTGGACTTCGCCATTTTTTTCAAAGACTTTATACGAAACATTTGGCACCGTAGTAATTACATTAACACCAAATTCGCGTTCGAGGCGTTCCTGAATAATTTCCATGTGGAGTAATCCCAAAAATCCGCAACGGAACCCAAAGCCCAACGCCATAGACGATTCCGGCTCATATACCAGTGATGCATCATTAAGTTGTAGTTTCTCAATTGATTCACGCAGCAGTTCGTAATCTTCCGTATCAATAGGATAAATACCGGCAAACACCATAGGTTTCACATGTTTAAATCCTTCAATGGGCTTTTCCGTTGGGTTTTCAATGTGAGTAATGGTATCGCCTACCTCCACCTCCCGTGAAGTCTTTACGCCGGAAATAATGTAGCCCACATCGCCGGCAGAAAGTTTATCTTTTGGCTCAAAATCTAATCGGAGAATACCAATTTCATCCGCTTCGTATTCTTTTTCCGTATGATAAAACTTGACAGCATCACCCTTTTTTAGTGTCCCGTTGAAAATCTTAAAATAAGCAATAATGCCTTTATACGGATTGAAAATAGAATCGAAAATCAATGCTTGCAACGGTGCATCGGGATTACCTTCCGGTGGCGGTATTCTGTCCACAATTGCTCGAAGAACATCTTCAACGCCTTCGCCGGTTTTGGCACTGGTCGCAAGAATATCGTCGCGGTCGCAACCGATTAATTCTACTACTTGGTCTTTTACATCTTCGACCATGGCTTGCGGCAAATCAATTTTATTTAACACGGGAATTATTTCCAAATCGTGGTCAATTGCTTGATAAAGATTAGCAATTGTCTGTGCTTGGATACCTTGTGTGGCATCTATGACTAATAATGCTCCTTCACAGGACGCAATGGAACGAGACACTTCATACGAAAAATCCACATGCCCGGGTGTATCAATCAGATTCAAGACATAATTCTCACCATCCTCTTCATAGTTCATCTGTATGGCATGGCTCTTTATGGTAATTCCGCGTTCGCGTTCCAAATCCATATCGTCCAACACTTGATTTTTCAAGTTTTTCCCTTCTACCGTGCCGGTATATTGCAATAACCGGTCTGCCAGCGTACTTTTGCCATGGTCTATGTGGGCGATAATACAAAAATTGCGAATATGCTGCATGCTTGTTTCTAAATTGGAGTGCAAAAATATAAAAACTATGGGATTTTTCTCTCAATTCGTTTTGGAAAAAATCATTCTAACAACCCCCTACCCCCTTCATTAAGGGGAAAGATAGGTGCATTTATTTTAATTATATTTTGTATTTACCATAACTAATTGATAATTGTTTTAAAATACGCAATTGTTTTTTTCAGTCCTTCTTCCAATGGTACTTTAGGTTCCCAATCTAATTTTTCTTTTGCCAGAGTGATTTCCGGCTGCCGTTGTGTCGGGTCGTCCTGCGGCAATGGCTCGAAAACGATTTTAGATTTGGAGCCGGTCATTTTAATAACCATTTCTGCCAGTTCCAAAATGGTAAATTCCCTAGGGTTTCCAATGTTTACCGGTCCTGTAAAATTTTCCGTTTTCATCATTTGCAACATTCCATCCACAAGGTCATCAACAAATTGGAAACTACGGGTCTGTGAGCCATCACCATAAACGGTAATATTCTGATTCTGTAATGCCTGAACAATAAAATTGGAAACCACTCTCCCATCGTTTGGTAACATCCGCGGGCCATAAGTATTAAAAATCCGAATAACCTTTATATCTACATTATTCTGATGATTATAGTTTACAAACAACGATTCGGCACAGCGTTTTCCCTCGTCGTAACATGAACGGATACCAATTGGATTAACATTGCCCCAGTATGATTCCACTTGCGGATGCACATCCGGATCGCCGTAAACTTCAGAAGTAGATGCTTGCAATATTTTGGCTTTAACGCGTTTTGCCAATCCTAACATATTGATAGCACCCATCACGGAAGTTTTGATGGTTTTAATTGGGTTGTATTGGTAATGGATAGGACTTGCCGGACACGCTAAATTATAAATTTCATCCACTTCGGCAAAAAATGGCATAGTAACATCGTGACGAACTAATTCAAAATACGGATTTTGAAGTAAATGCACAACATTCTCTTTGCTGCCACTGAAAAAATTGTCTAATGCAATGACACTATTCCCTTCGTTTAAAAGTCGTTCGCATAAGTGGGAGCCAATAAATCCTGCACCACCGGTAACTAAGATTGTTTTCATACTATTTTGCTATTAAATACTTCCAAATATCTTTTTGCTGAAGTTATATTTAAGGATATAACTGCTTGCCGACCGATTGAAAAATAACAATAATCTTTTTCTTGTAATGTTTCCGGTTGATAAATATTCCTTCCGTCGAAAATAATTTTTTCTTTCAGATTGGTATTTAACTTTTCAAAATCAGGCATACGGAATTCATTCCATTCGGTAACAATTAAAAGTGCATCGGCATTTTCGGTAGCTTCATACTGATTTTTGGCATAGAATATTTTATCACCAATTCGCCGCTTGGCTTCTTCCATTGCTACAGGGTCATAAGCTTTGATTTGAGCTCCCATTTTGGTTAGTTCGTCAATTATTACTAATGCAGGAGCTTCCCGCATATCATCGGTGTTGGGTTTAAATGACAAACCCCACAAAGCAAATGTTTTTCCCTTTATATTTTCCTTGCCGCCGTAAAACTCAAGCATTTTTTTTACCAAAATACTTTTTTGGTCTTCATTTACTGTTTCTACTGCTTCCAATATCCGCAAAGGGTGCTCATTTTCGGCAGCAGTTTTAATGAGGGCTTTTACATCTTTTGGGAAACAAGAGCCACCGTAGCCCGTTCCGGCATACAAAAATTTTGAACCAATTCGCGGGTCGGAGCCAATGCCTTTACGCACTTTATTGATATCGGCACCTACGCGTTCGCAAAGTAAAGCCAAATCATTCATAAAGCTAATTCGTGTTGCCAGCATGGAATTAGCGGCATATTTGGTCATTTCTGCCGAAGGGATGTCCATAAAGATGATAGGGTGTCCATTCAAGACAAAAGGATTATATAATTGTTGTAAAAATTTTTCGGCTTTTTTACTGTCAACACCCACAACAATTCTATCTGGTTTCATAAAGTCATCAATGGCATCGCCTTCTTTCAAAAATTCCGGATTAGAAGCTACATCGAAACCAAAATCTACATTTCGCTTTTCCAATTCTTCTTGAACGGCAGCCCTTACTTTTTCGGCTGTGCCAATGGGAACCGTACTTTTAGTTACCACCACCAAATAGCCCTGCATATATTTCCCGATATCACGGGCAACACCTAAAACATATTGTAAGTCAGCACTTCCGTCTTCATCAGGAGGAGTTCCTACAGCAATAAAAGCAATCTCTGATTTCGGTAAAGCATCTGCAATATTTGTGGTAAAATGGAGTCTGTTTTTTTTCGTATTTTTTTCAACTAATTTTTCAAGTCCCGGTTCATAAATAGGAATCTCTCCATCGTTCAATTTGTTAATTTTATCAGCATCAATATCTACACACGATACATCAACCCCTGTTTCGGCAAAACATGCACCGGTAACCAATCCCACATAACCGGTACCTACCATTGTAATCTTCATAAGAAAAATTTTAAAATAAATATTGAACAAAGGTAGTGAAAAGATTTTTTTTAGCCATATTTTAAATTTACATAAAGCACCTTTATTGTTTCTTAACATTTTGGAGGAATAAAAAGAAGTCTTATCTTTGCCGGCAAATAAAAATTAAAAAAAAGTGGATATTTTTGAAAAGATACAACCGGAAAAAGGACCATTGGCTCAATATGCAAAAGTGGCAGATGGTTATTTTGCATTCCCGAAATTAGAAGGTGAAATTGCCCCATGGATGACATTCCGCGGAAGGAAAATGTTAACATGGAGTCTGAATAATTATCTCGGATTGGCTAATCATCCTGAAATCAGGAAGGTGGATGCCGAAGCATCAAAAGAGTGGGGACTGGCTTATCCTATGGGTGCTCGCATGATGTCGGGACAAACCAAATATCATGAAAAATTGGAACAGGATTTAGCTGATTTCGTTCATAAGGAAGCATCGTTCTTAATTAATTATGGTTATCAAGGTATGGTTTCCATTATTGATGCCTTGGTTGACAGAAATGATGTAATTGTTTATGACTCTGATGCACATGCTTGTATTATGGATGGTATGCGTCTTCATGTCGGCAAACGCTTTGTATATCAGCATAATGATATGGAAAGTCTGGAAAAACAACTGAAACATGCAACCAGAGTTACCAACAGAACAGGGGGAGGTATCTTGGTAATTACCGAAGGTGTTTACGGCATGGTAGGTGACTTGGGTAATCTGAAAGCTATAACCGATTTTAAAGATAAATATCAATTCCGATTATTAGTTGACGATGCCCATGGTTTTGGTACTATGGGGAAAGATGGTTCAGGCACCGGCTCATTTATGGGAGTTCAGGACAAAGTTGATTTATATTTCGGCACTTTTGCAAAATCCATGGCAAGTGTAGGTGCTTTTATTGCTACCGAACGACCAATTATTGATTTTCTCCGTTATACATTACGGTCTCAGATTTATTCCAAATCGTTGCCTATGCCTATTACGATAGGAGCATCCAAACGATTAGAGATGATAAAGACTCATCCTGAATTAATTGAAAATCTTTGGAAAATCATAAATGCTTTACAGACAGGACTTAAAGAAGATGGATTTGATTTAGGCAAAACGCAATCGCCGGTAACACCTGTAATGATGCATGGTACTGTTTATGAAGCCAGTAATATGCTGATGGATCTTCGTGAATCATTTAATATCTTTTGTTCAATTGTTGTATATCCTGTTGTTCCTAAAGGAACTATTTTATTCCGCCTTATTCCTACAGCAGCACATACACTTGATGATGTTAAGATTACCATTGATGCATTTAAAGAGATAAAGAAAAAACAAGAAGCCGGCTATTACGAAAAAGAACGGTTTATGATGGAAAAGGTAACACAATAGATCTTAAGAAAAAATCACAATATAAAAAAAGGGCGTGAAATTTTTTACGCCCTTTTTTCATGGAAAACATTTTCTATTTGTTTAACATTTCAGCAATTTCCACCATTTTAATAAAATCGTTTCGGTAGCCGTATTCATCACTTCCTTTTGCATTCTTAGCCATCGTTAATACCTGATTGAAG
>JALTEO010000238.1 GCA_027073875.1 Bacteroidales bacterium | reverse complement strand
AATAAATTACAAAAATGAGACAAAGACATTTATTAAAATTGTAGCATTTAACAAAAATAAATTAAATGGCGACAAACGGAATTACTCTCGTCAAGAGATTTACGACAAATTATATAAAAATGCAAAAGCCATTTGGTCGTCATCAGTAAATATGCCAAAAGATAATGATTTTAACAGTCACTCTTTTGATTTTATTATAGACAAATTAAATATTGGACAATATGTGTTAATTATTGCAGACAATAAAAATTTTTCTTACGATAAAAATATTGTTTCATTTAGTGCATTTACGGTTTCCAATTTAAGCTATATTGAGCGACAAAAAAATAACGGGACAATTCAATTATATGTTCTAAACAGGACAACTGGCGAACCTATAAGCAAAGTAAAAGCACAGGTTTGGTATAGTAATTACGATTATAGACGCAGGAAAAATATAAAGATTAAAGGTGGAAATTACACAACCGACAAGCAAGGTTACTTCGAGATAACAGGAAACAACAGCAACAAAAATTTCTCAATAGAATTTTCTTATAATAAAGATTCGTTAAGCTCAGACAACTCCTTTTATTCTTATAAAGATTTTAATCGAAAATTTATTATCACCAAAACATTCTTTTTTACCGACCGTGCCATTTATCGTCCCGGACAAACAGTGCATTTTAAAGGAATTGTAATTGAGAAAAACAATGCAAAAAATAATATTGTACCAAACTATTCAACTACAGTTGTTTACAAGGATGTGAATTATAAAAAAATAAATGAGTTACATTTAACCACCAATGAATTTGGCACATTCACAGGTAGTTTTCAAATTCCAAAAAACATTTTAAACGGACGTATGCAAATACAAGATAATACAGGCTCTGTGTTTTTTTCTGTTGAAGAATATAAACGCCCAAAATTCTATATAAAATTTAACGCTTTAAAAGGGAATTATCTTTTAAATAATAAAATATCAATTACCGGCTTTGCAAAAAGTTATGCAGGTTCAAATCTCACAAATGCAAAGGTAAAATACACAGTTGAGAGAACACCTTTGTGGCAAACAAAATATTATTATCCATACATTAATGCGAAAAAAATCGTTATTAAAAACGGCAATGAAACAACCGATAATAATGGCGAATTTAATATTAACTTTACAGCTGTTCCCGATTTAACTTTACCAAAATCAAACAATACAGCTTTTAATTATTTTATTACTGTCGATATTACAGATATTAACGGAGAAACGCAATCTGCCAACAAAAATATTTCTGTTGCTTACAATGCTTTAAAAGTTAATCTAGATTTTCCTGAAAAACTAAATAAAGAGGATTGTTCTTCAATAAAAATAATGACTAAAAATTACAACAATGAATTTATTCCTGCCAAAGGTGAAATTAAAATTTATAAATTACAAGAACCAGACAGAATATTAAGAAACCGCTTATGGAACAAACCCGATAAATTTATTTACACTCAAAAAGATTGGTATTTAAAATATCCCAATAATATTTATAACGACGAAGATGATAATAAAAACTTAAAAATAAATGCCTTATCTTCCCCCTTAGAAAAGGGGGATTAAGGGGGTTGTAAAGAAAGATGAATGTCGGATTGGTTATCTTTATGTTATAAAGTCAAAAGTTTCAGTATCTAATGACACTAAACAACAAAAAATGAGCAATATTAAATATTGGGTATTAGTTACTTTCTTCTTGTTGATTATCCTGAGTGGTTCCGCTCAGAATTATCGTTTGTTGTTTAAAGCGACCGGTGAATCAAATAAGGTGGATTCTGTAAAAGTAGAAAATTTTTCATCACGGACAATAATGATGATTTCCGGTACAACTGTATTAAATTTGACAGCAGAAGATATTGATGAAACAGCCAATATCCCCGGAAAAATCTCAAAATCAATCGAAAATCCTGTGCCGGCAACCTGTAATGAAACAGTGAGAATGCACTACGAAAAAGGAAACTTAATTCGACTAACCGGATTTTCAGGCAAAAACAAAACAGTAGTAATGACTATTCCTGAGAATGATACTGTCATATCGTTCTATTTCGCTAAGTGTAAAGATATTGATGGAAATAATTATGCCGTGATGCAAATTGGTAACCAATTGTGGATGGTTGATAATTTGAAAACAATCCGCTACCGAAACGGCGATACTATTCCGAATCTTTATACAAAGGAACAGTGGTATCAAACGGATTCCGGAGCTTATCGTA
>JALTEO010000237.1 GCA_027073875.1 Bacteroidales bacterium | reverse complement strand
TAATATGGTTCCCAAGAAAAACAGCCATATACTTCATTAATAATCAAATCAAATGATTTAATCGTATCTGTAGGATTTGCATGTGATTTCATGCTTACAACTATTAAAATTAGCATCAAATATCTCATCATTTTTTATTTTTTGTGCTAATAGTAAATCTGATGACTGTCAGCTTTTTAAATATCATTTTATGTCTATTTGTGAATCCATCGTTAGAAATCAATTTTGGCTCTTTCCTAGCTCCCGCACAGCTTGTCTCTTTGGGAATTGTATCATATGGTAACCAATATTATATTTCATTTTTCGATTTGCTTTTGCAAAGTTACGAAAAATATTTTTATTGCTGTGGCAGCAGACTTTTACAAAGCGATGAACGAGGCAGAAACAGGATTTCTATTATTTACTTGTACATAAATGAGGAATAAATTCTAATACAGAGTAGCTATCTTTATAAAAAAATAAGCCATAACCTTTCTTAATTCTTGTAATAACTTTAAATTGTGCTTTTGCTGTTGTATTAATTTCTTTGATAAATTTTATGTCCTTTATTACTCTTTCTTCTTTATTGTTAATCCCTTTATATATGTAAACTTCTGCAGGGTGAAAATCTTTGTCTAACATCATAGTGAGCTCTCCCTTAATAATGTACAAACTTAGAGGTTTAATACATCTAATTTTATCAATTGTAACAGAGAATCTACTTGCGGCATCTAATACCGAATAGCACCAGCACGAGTCTTTTACTGATACTAAACCTAATTGTTTTGTTGAATATAAATCTTGGGAATACATTTGATTGCTAAAACTTCCAAAAACAATTAGTAGAACTATGTAGAACCTGTAAAACCCTGTGCGTTTTTCTAAAAAACCGCCTATGGAAATTATTTTTGAGGATGATATGTGAACGGCTATTTGCATAAAAGTTTCGTAGTGCAAAGGTAAGAAATTTTTTAACTTCTTAAATTAGTGTTCGCTAATTGATATTCGATATTGTTTTTGAATAACGAATAATGAACTCTAATTAACGATTTCAGATTTTGGCAATAAATAACCACACGAAAGGATTAATGTGGCAGCGGTGATTAATGAGAGCCGCCTTGTGCGGCTTTTTTTATAATTGACAAAGAAACTTTAGAATTTCTTTAGAATTTATCGGTAGTTTTACACCGATGAAAATTTTAATCATAGAAGACGAGGCGGAATTATTGATTGCCACAGCTAATTACCTGACAAAAGAAGGGTTTGTGTGCGAGTTGGCAAAAACCTTTTTGGATGCCGATGAGAAAATAGCCATCTATCAATATGATGTCATCTTGTTGGATATTACTTTGCCCGATGGCAACGGATTGGATTTGATGAAGGCAATAAAACGAACCAATTTGCAAGCAGGAGTCATCATTATTTCGGCAAAAAACTCGTTAGATGATAAAATTAACGGATTAGACTTGGGTGCCGACGATTATATGACAAAACCGTTTCAATTTTCGGAATTAAATTCCAGAATTAGAGCCGTGCTCCGTCGTCGCAAATTTGAGGGAAGCAACACTGTCAAGTTCAACGAAATAGAAATAAACACCCACAACCGTGAGGTAACGGTAAATGATATGGCTATCAGTTTGACAAAAAAAGAATACGAGTTGTTGCTCTATTTTGTTATTAACAAAAATCATCTTTTGACCAAAGAAGCTATTGCCGAGCATCTGTGGAACGATAATATTGATTTGGCAGATAATTTTGATTTTATTTACACACATTTGAATAATTTACGGAAAAAAATTAAACACGCCGGCGGTAACGATTATGTAAAAACTATCTATGGCGTTGGCTATAAATTTACAGACCAGTGAGACAACAAGGAATTTTAATTAGGAATTATCCCGAAGAGATGCCTTTGGCACGAATGAAAAATTACGAATGGAGACCTTTGCAAAACCCAAAAGAAGCTGTCATTCTGAGCAGTGCGAAGAATCTCAATATGTTGAATGGTAGCTGCTTACAGATTCTTCACTGCGTTCAGAATGACAAAATCAGAAGTTTTGCAAAGGTCTCGAATGAAAATGAACTTTACAAACTCTTGTTAATGTGATAATTAAATTAGGAATTACAAATTAGGAATTACGAATGAAAAACTATTAAACTGTTAAACTAAAACTAAACTTTACAAACTTTTAACTTTATGGACTTTCAAACTATTTAAGCTCCGTAGGAGCGGTACAAGAAATGAACAGAAT
>JALTEO010000236.1 GCA_027073875.1 Bacteroidales bacterium | reverse complement strand
ATCCGGATGTTTCCGGTGAAATTCTTTTAGTCCTGCTTCCAGAAACTCTTCAAAATTATCAATATCGGGGTCATATGATTTTGGTGCTACCAAAGGTTTTTCGTCATACGGGTCAAGCAAAACATAGTAGGGTTGTGCATTGATATTATATTCTGAAATTTGTCTGTCGGCATTTATTTTCCCGATGGTCTTTTTCATTTTACCGTCGTATGATGATTTTACCCATTCTTGTTCAGGGACTTCTTTTTTGTCATCTACATACAATGCCATTACGACAAAATCGTTTCGCAGGTGTTTAATGACCTTTGGTGCAATCCAAACACTTGCTTCCATCTTACGACAGTTTACACAACCGTGTCCTGTAAAATCAATAAAAACGGGTTTATTTTGTTGTTTTCCGCAGGCAACACCCTGTTTGTAATCAAAATATCCTTCCAATCCGTGTGGTAATTCAAGGAAATCGGCATATTTCGGTTTGTCGCATAACGATGATGTGCGTAATTCGCCGCCGCCACCGGAATTTTCCCTGACAATGCGTTCCATATCAAAATCAATAGTGGTTTGTGGCGGGAGATAACCGGAAAGGGCTTTCAGTGGTGCTCCCCACATGCCGGGAATCATATAAACAACAAATGAAAAAGTAATGATGGCAAGTATGAGCCGGTAAACGCTGATGCTCTCTACCGGTGTATCGTGTTTAAAGCGGAGTTTACCCAAAAGGTAGAATCCGAGCAAAGCAAAAATAACAATCCAGAATGCCAGATATACTTCACGGTCAAGAATATGCCAGTGATAAGTTTGGTCGGCAATACTCAGGAATTTTAATCCCAGTGCCAACTCAATAAATCCTAAAACCACTTTTACGGCATTGAGCCATCCGCCGGATTTCGGTAATTTTTCCAGCCATCGTGGGAAGAAGGCAAACAAAGTAAACGGAATGGCAAATGCGAGTGAAAATCCGAACATCCCGATAATGGGTTTCAGAACTTGTCCGCCTGCAGATTCTACAAGAATGGCACCTACAATAGGTCCTGTGCACGAGAAAGACACTAATACCAGCGTAAAAGCCATAAAAAATGCACCAATCATTCCGCCTTTGTCGGCACCTTTGTCTGATTTGTCAATCAGCCAACTTGGTAGTGTAATCTCAAACATACCAAAAAACGAAGCGGCAAAAATCAAGAAAATCAGAAAGAAAGAAATGTTTGGAATCCAATGTGTGCTGAGCCAGTTGGCAAAGTTGGGACCTAATGTTGCTGCTAATATTGTTCCGATAAGCGTATATATCAAAATAATGGAAATACCGTAGGTCAATGCTTCTATTCTGGCTTTAGTTTTATTTTCGCTGTTATGCATAAAGAATGATACAGTCATTGGAATCATTGGGAAAACACAGGGGGTGACAATAGCAAGTAATCCGAATAAAAAGGAAAAAAAGAAAAATCCCCATAATCCGTGAGATTCGGCTTTTTGTGTCGATGAGGGGGTGGTAGAGGTAGTTATTTGGGTTGTGTCGATTGATGTTTGGGTTATTTCGGTGTCTGTTTGGGCTGAGTCTGCTAATAAACTGTCTGCATTTTGAAGTTGGTTGTTTAAATCATTGGAGTCGGTAGATAAGATTTCTAACGGAACTTCTTCCTTCTCTTGTTTTGTGTAACCTTTGACTGTAATCTCAAAATCGTATTCTTGAGGTGGAATACAAGTTTCGTCGTTACAGGACATATATTCCAAATAACCTTTTATCTTAAAGTCTTTTTCGGACAATACTTTAATTTTTTGGGAAAAGACTACTGAATTGTTGTAATAAGCCAAATCCATATTAAAGTTCTTATCGAACTCAATATGAGGTTTTCGGGATTCGATAATTTTGCCATAGAGTTCAAAATCAGGACTTTTCTCAATGACAATATCCGTAGGTATTGGTCCGCCTTCTTTGATGTAATGCGAATAGATATGCCACCCCGAATCACATTTTGCTGTAAAGTTGATGGTAACGATGTCATCTTTTTGCTTATAGGAGTGTTTAACCTTTACGGGTTCTAATACCTGTGCATTTAGTGTAAAACCTAATAGAATGAAAACTGAAAGAATAGCCGTTAATTTCTTCATGAGCTAATTATTTTGGTGACAAAAATAAAGAGAGTTATTTCAATAAACGAAATTAAATGAAGTAAAATATATTAATTGAGATAAAATAGAGTAAATGTAGGGGATAATGCTCTTGAAAAGTGTGTAAC
>JALTEO010000235.1 GCA_027073875.1 Bacteroidales bacterium | reverse complement strand
GAGAAGGAGATATATACGATTTAATAAAAACATCCGATTATATAATAAGCGTTTATTCAACAACGATATTTGAAGCGGCAGGCTTTGATAAAACAGTTTTCGTGTATGAACACAGACTTTCGAAGTTATACATTCCTCAAAACATTGGAATTTGGTTTAGAAATACAGATGAGTTATATGAGAGGATAGTAAAAGATACCAAATCAGAAAAAAAGTATAGTATAAATTATTTCTGGAATAAAAATTGGAAGGAAAATTACATAATGTTCTTAAAAAATGAAATTGGGATAGGATGAGCTAAAGGATTAATTTTACTGCTCTTGTGAGAATTGAAAATGAGAATTGAAAAGGGAAAAGATGATAATCGCCCTCGAAAGTATTTGAGGAATTAAAAGTATTTCAAAGATATGCGCCAAGCATGGCATTTCATAATCACAGTATTACAAATGGCGTGAGACATTCTTAGAAGCTGGCAAATCCAAAGATTTTCATGGGAAAGAACTGTAGACTTGGAAATGGAAATATATAAAGAAGTTCTAAGATCGGAAGGAGAATTAAATTCATAAAATGTCTAAAGTTTGTGTGATGACGGATGTTCATTGGATATTTGACAATAGAATAAACAAGGAAATAAATACTTTGGTTAAAGCTGGATATGAAGTTTATTATGTAGCTCCAGCTGAAAAAGAAGAATTGAAAAAATATGTTGATTCTAATCCAAAAGTTCATGTTGTTCCAATTCATAGATACAAAAGTAAACGTCAAAGAATGATAAGGGGAGTTAAAGAAGCTTATAAAGTGGCTCTGTCTGTTGATGCGGATATTTATCATTTTCATGATCCAGAGCTTATAAGAGCGGGAATTTGGCTAAAGTTACATGGGAAAAAGGTTATATACGATGTGCATGAAAATTATCGTTCAAATATTCTTCTTCGAAGTAAGAAAAAGGTCATTGGGTACATTTTGAAAAATGCATATGCTTTCTTTGAGAGAATTGCTAACGCTCTTTTTGATGGAATTGTGGTTGTAACGCCTGAAATGAAAAACTTTTTCTCAGAGCAAAAAACTATAATTCTTCCAAATTACCCAGACTTGTCCATATTTAAAAAAATAGAACCAACAAAGGATGATAAAAGTGGGAAAATAAAATTCATATATCTTGGCTCAGTTAACATACACCGTGGAATAAAAGAGATGATTGAAGCCACTGCAAAAGCTTCTAAAAGAAGTAAAGTGAAGCTAATGGTCATTGGAAGAGTAGATGATGAGGAATCGAAAAAATATGTAAAACTCACGAAAGATTATTTTGATTATCAAAAACAACTTCCATATGAAGAAGCATTAAATCTTGCAGCTACGGGAGATGTAGGTTTGCTGACTGTTCATCCAACACGAAATCATCTTTTTTCTTCACCTAATAAGCTTTTCGAATACATGGCTTTAGGACTTCCAATAATAGCATCTGATTTTCCTGCATGGCACGAAGTATTAGATGAAGCTAATTGTGCAGTTTATGTAGATCCATTGAATGTAAATGATATTGCAGAAAAGATGATCTCTCTTGCAAATAATCCAGAAATGATTAAAGAAATGGGTGAGAGAGGTAAGAAAATGGTTTTCGAAAAGTATAATTGGGTTATTGTTGAAAAAAGACTGCTGGATCTTTATCATACTGTAGAGCTTAAAAAATAGAGCACACATAGAAAATACGTATAAATGCGTTGCACAATTCTACTAACGAAAATGCAAAATAAAGAAATTAGAGGGGGAAAGGCGATCTTTCAATAAAGGTGCTATTTGATTTTGAATAGCTTTTGAAATACAACGCAACTTAAATAAAAAATACTTTCAAATATGCTCAGTTTTTCTATCTTTCTGTATAAAGTCCATTGATATTTTATTAGATCAATTTTATTAGAAGAAACCGAGCTTTTTCTCAGTCTATAGTAGGCTAGGATTTTGTTTAGTCCATGACCCTTAACGCCTGTTTTTAATATTTTGAGCCAAAGAGCGTAATCCTGTCTTTTTCTAATTAGCGGCATGTATATCTTTCCTAATTTTTCCGCATCATAGACGGCAGTTAAGCATCCAATCGGGTTTTTAAGCAGGGCCTGTCGATAACTTAAGGTAGAAGGAACCTCTATGATCTTTTTCTGCTTTTTTCCATCTTCGCTAATTTGTTGGTAAGCTGTGAATGTAAAACTGTAGTTGTTTTCTTCCATAAATTGAATTTGCTCTTCTAATTTTGTTGGTGTCCATAGATCATCACTGTCTAAAAAGGCGATGTATGAACCCTTTGCAACTTTTATAGCCGTATTTCTCGCGACTGCTGCGCCTTGATTTTTATTCAACTTTATTAATTTTATTCTTTCATCTTTTTCTGCATATTTTTGAACGATTTCTGGGCCATTGTCTGTAGAATTGTCGTCCACTACAATCAATTCCCAATTCTTATATGTTTGAGCCAGAATAGATTCTATCGTTTCATCAACATACTTTTCTGAGTTATACAAAGGAGTAATTATTGATACCAACTTATTTTTCATATAATTCACCGAATTCTTTAAAATTCCTACTTAAAATGGTATCCTATGTTTCTGTTCTTTACTTTATCCCCATTCCTTCATAAACAAGCCCGATCTTCTTGACTTCTTCAGGTTTGTATATGTTCCTAAGATCACAGAAAGCATTTCCTCTCATTGAGGACTTTATTTTTTGAAGATCAAGATTCCTAAATTGATTCCATTCGGTAACGATTGCTAAAATATCTACACCTTTTGCCACTTCATATTCGTCTGTACAGTAGGTAATTTTATCTTTAAATATTTTTTTGGCGTTTTCCATGGCTTGAGGATCAAATGCTTTTATTTCTTCTACTCCTGCTTTTAATAAGTCTTCTATTATGACTATTGCTGAAGAATCTCTCATGTCATCTGTTTCGGGTTTGAACGAAAGTCCAAGAAGGCCAACTCTTTTATTTTTGGCATTTCCAAGCATCTTAAGGATTTTCTTTGCGGCGTAATGTTTTTGCTCTTCGTTGGATTTCACAGTGGTTTCTATCAACTCAAGCGGCGTATCGAATTTTCGGGCTGTGTATGCTAAGGCTTTAGTATCCTTTGGGAAACACGAACCGCCATAGCCTGGACCGGGGTGTAAGAATTTTGGACTTATCCTTCCATCCATTCCCAAAGCTTTTGCAATGGTTTGAACGTTGGCTCCAGATGCGTCACAAAATCTTGCAAGTTCGTTTATGAACGTGATTTTCATGGCCAAGAAGCAGTTTGAGGCGTACTTAATCGTTTCGGCGGTTTCTAAGTCTGTGAAAACAAACGGAGTTTCGTTTAAATAAAGAGGGCGATAAATTTTTTTGATGGCTTCTATCGGTCTTTCACTTTCTGTACCAACCACCACTCTATCTGGGTGAAAGAAATCGTAAACTGCCGTACCTTCTCTGAGAAATTCTGGATTTGAGACGATATCGAATTCATGTTCATCTGGATCGTTATCCATTATGATTTTTTTCAACTTTTTATTTGTTCCAACTGGAACGGTACTTTTCGTTACAACCACTTTGTATCCGTTCAGGTTTTTTCCTATTTCCTTAGCGGCTTCTTCTATGTATGAAAGATCCGCAGAGCCATCTTCTTTTGAAGGAGTGCCAACGGCTAAGAAGATTATATCTGCCCATTTTACTCCTTCTGCTATATCTGTTGAAAATTCTATTCTCTTTTCTGTGATGTTCTTCTTCAGAAGGCTTTCCATATTCATTTCATAAATTGGAGAAATACCATTTTTAAGTTTTTCTATTTTTTCTTTATCTATGTCTAATCCTAAAACTTTTGATCCAAAACTTGCCAAGCCTACAGCCGCTGTAAGACCAACATAACCACTTCCGATCACCGCTATTTTATACATGTACTTCACTCCTTTATGGTTTTTCATTTATTTTTTCGATGGAGCATCTTTCATAAGTTTTTTCACATCTTGCGTTGTTCCCCGCTTTATAACAAGAACTTTGTCATCGTGCACAACGATGATTATGTCATCTAAATGAGCAACTGCTACTTCTTTTCCATTTGCGAAAACGGCGCAGTTTTTCGCGTTTCTAAATATTGTTTTTTCTGAGGAAGAATAATTCCCGTTTTCATCTTTTTCAACAAGCTCATATACGGCATCCCAGCTTCCAACATCGTTCCATCCGAAGTCTCCAGGAATTACAAAGACATTCTCGAATTTTTCCATCACACCGTAATCTATAGAAATCGATTCTAAAGTGGAATAAGCTTTTTCCAATTCTTCTTTGCTTTTTACATTTTTAAGAGCTTTGTAAAGCGCTGGCATATGTTTTTTAAAAGCTTTCCACATCGTTGATACTTTGAATATGAACATTCCAGAATTCCAGAAGAAGTTTCCAGATTCAACGTAAGAGTACGCCGTCTCAAGGTTTGGCTTTTCACGGAAACGTTCTACTTTAAGAGGAATTGGTTTCTTAAAAGAATCGAGATTGCGGGTCAAGCCCGCAATGACATCTTTTTTTACCTCTATGTACCCATAGCCGGTTTCTGCACGTGTTGGCTTTATGCCAAGTGTAACAATCGCTTCGTTTTTGTTCGCAAATTCTGCGGCTATTTCGAGGATTTTTACATATTCGTCCACATCTTTTATGTAATGGTCCGATGGTAAAACTACCACAACATCGTTTTCGTTCATTTTTAATATTCCCAACGCTATGGCAGCTGCCGTATTTTTTGCCGCTGGTTCCATTACAACGTTGCTTTTGGGTAGATCCAGTTGATCGAATATGTGATGGGCTTGCTTTTCATTTGTCACAACGTATATGTTTTCATGGCTTGTGATTTTCAAAGCCCTGGAAAAGGTCTCTTGAATCATGGTTTTATCATCTGATGTGATGTTTAAAAACTGTTTTGGTTTATCTTCTGTCGATTTGGGCCAAAATCTTGTGCCAGATCCACCCGCGAGAATCAAAGCCTTAACGTTCATGCGTTTCACCAGCTCTCGAATTTTCAAAATGTGTTTACGGCTTTATTTTATCATAGAAAACGGGCAATTCCATCTTTGCATTTACCGCACTTTACATTGTCATATGTACAAATCGTTCTGGTGTGTATATAATAAAGGGGTGTGAAGATAAAAAAGTGAAAGGGAGTTCGTACGATATGTTCACACACTTTCTGAATTTATATTCTCTGAATATATTTTCAGAAAATGTTATAACGTATTTCTAGGCCAGCTGCCTTTCTGATTGAGCAGATGATATAATTCATAAAGAGAGATGTCATTTTGCTCATGCTCCGGGCATTGTCATGATGATAGACACTTCCTGGAGAGAGCTTGTTGAATCAAAGTGGAATGTGTTAGCAGATGCCGATGAAGAAAAGATCGTAAGCGGCGTTTTCAACCATCCAAAATCGTTGGAAGGAATGGATAACATCTACGTAGATGGAAAAGCCGCGGAGAAGATAGCAAAGATAATAAATAAAAGGAGAAAAGATATGAACAGGATAGACGAGAATGTTGAATTTGGGAAAAATGTCATAATCAAAGATGATGTGGAAATAGCTAAAAATGTAAAGATTGGGCACAATGTTGTTATTCATTCTGGTGTAAGAATTGGAGAAGGCAGCGTTATCTCAGACAACACGGTGCTTGGAAAGGTTCCTTTTAAGGCAAAAGCGAGTGAAACCACAAAAATTCGAGAACTTCCTCCGCTTGTGATAGGAAAATATATAACAATCGGTGCGAATTGCGTAATATACAAAGGAGCGAATTTAGAAGATTACGTTTTTGTTGGAGATTTGGCATCCATTAGAGAAGATGTTCAAATTGGCGAATACACGATAATAGGTCGGGGAGTTACGGTTGAAAATAAAACGATTATAGGAAAACACGTTAAAATTGAATCTGAAGCTTACATAACGGCGATATCTACAATAGAAGATTATTGCTTCATAGCGCCCGAAGTTGCTTTTTCAAATGATAACTATCTTGCAAGGACAAAAGAACGTTCCAAACATTTCAAGGGTCCGACGCTAAAGAAAGGCGCAAGAATTGGCGTGAATGCAACCATTTTACCAGGCATAACAATTGGTGAGGATGCGTTGGTTGCCGCTGGAGCGGTTGTTACGAAAGATGTTCCCCCCAAAGTAATAGTTGCGGGAGTTCCAGCAAAGTATTTTAGAGATGTTCCAGAAGATCAGTTGTTAGAAAATCAAGATTTTTACGAAGGATAACTCCTTAATCTACTTCTTTAGTCGTGATGTGCGTAAAAATGATCTTTGAAAAGAATGGAAATGTACATTAAAAAGACTTTTTTAATGCTTAACAAGCAAAGAATTTTTTCTGAAGTTTTGACAGAAACTTCAAGAGGGCTAAAAGTGAAAAACAAATCAAAGTACGTTCAACACGTCCGCGTGTGATAATCTTGTTTTTATGAATCTTCAACCTTTAAGAGATGGATATTCTAGAAAGTCAAGAGCCAAATCTTATCAAGCTAAGCAGGTAAGGAAACTAATATTCAAATACAAGTTTTACAGGAAGGAACAAGATGTGTAAATACGAAATGATTGTATATTGGAGCGAAGAGGATAAAAGCTATGTGGTGTTCTAATGAATTTTGGAAAAAAATTCATGGTTGCATTATCTTTTTTTAGATGTTATAATTCACACAGTGAGTGATTGAAAAAGGAGGAACACTTTTGAACTTGAACGATTTTTCATTCTTTAACCCTTCTCCGGATTTTAGAGAGATGAACATACTTAGGGCTATAACCGAAAATCCAAAGATTTCTCAAGATAGGTTGGCAAAATACGTTGGCGTTGTGCCAAGTATGATCAACAGGTACATAAGTGACTTTGAAGAAAAAGGATACATAAAGAAGGAAGGCGAAAACAAAAGAACTATGAGATACATTTTACTGCAAAAAGGGAAATTCCGCCTTCAATTTTTGATAATCTCTTATTTAAGAGAAGTAGCCAACCTTTATTCGCAATCGCGTGAAACGTTTGGAAAACTTCTTGATAGGCTTTTATCTGAAGGAAGCGAAAAGCCTTTGCTTTACGGAGCGGGAATAATAGGAAGCATAGTTGTGGATGTGCTAAGAACGGAAGGAATAGAACCCATTGGATTTGTTGATGACTCTCCTGCAAAGCAAGATGGAGTTTTTCATGATTTAAAGGTTTATTCGATCGATAAAGCAAAGAATTTGAATTACGATGCGGTTATAATCGCATCTTTTAAGCACGCGCAAGAAATGGTGAGAAAGGCTATTGAGAATGGAATGAAAAACATCATGATCTTTGAAATATCTGATTTTGGAAACGTGTCTTTGAAAAAGATAGACATTGGAAAAAACGGTTGAATTCTGGAGGTGCGAAATGAAGGTTCCGCTTTTTGATCTTACAAGACAGTACCAAACGTTACGAGAAGAAATGCTTAAAAAGATAGATGAAACCATATCGAGTGGTCAAGTGATTTTGGGAGAAAATGTGAAAGAAATAGAGAAAAAAGTTGCGGATTACATAGGAGTGAAG
>JALTEO010000234.1 GCA_027073875.1 Bacteroidales bacterium | reverse complement strand
TCACCTGTTTTTTTAATAATATTCTTAAAATTTTCAACATTTTCTTTGTTAGTTCAAAATTTAGCTATAACATTGTACCAAATTTCAAGATAATCATCTTGCACAATTGATTCCCCGATTTATTAAAACTCACAAAATTACCCTATTAATCACATGTTTGATATCATTGAATTAAGGAAAAAGACTTTGGTTGAACTCAAAGCCATTGCCAAAGAATTAAAATTAAAAAGTGTTGACAAATTCAAAAAGGACGAACTCGTTCATAAAATTATTGACTTGCAAGCAATTGCAGCCGCACAAAAAACGCCGGAAAAGGTAAATGATACGAAAAAGAAACCAATTCACAAAAAAGCGGATTCACCTAGAAAAGACGAAAAGCAAGGAAAACGCATCCTTGTAAAAAAAGTTTCGGAACAAAAAGAAGAGCAAACACCAACATCACCCGCTACAACGAAAGAAAAGACAATTACTGTAATAAAGAATAATAATTCCGGCACCACGACAACCAAGGAACCAACGGTCATAAAAAATCAAAACGGCAAACCCAATTCAAATTATCAAAAAAAAGTATTCCAAAAGAAAACCTACGATTTTACATTTGAAAAAGAAGGAATAATTAAAGGCGAAGGCGTATTGGAAATTATGAACGAGGGCTATGGCTTTATCCGTTCTGCAGATTATTATTACTTAAGCTCACCCGACGATATTTATGTTTCACAATCACAAATAAAATTATTCGGCTTAAAAACAGGCGATTATATTGAAGGAACTATTCGCCCACCTAAAGAAGGTGAAAAATATTTCCCGATTATTAAAGTAGATAAAATCAACGGACAAGACCCGTCAATTGCACGCGACAGGATTCCTTTTGAACACCTCACACCACTATTTGCCGATAAGAAATTTAATATTTCAGGTGGGAATAATCAATCTATTTCCATGCGGATATTAGATATGTTTGCTCCCATAGGGAAAGGACAACGCGGATTAATTGTTTCGCAACCCAAAACAGGGAAAACCGTTTTGCTGCAAGAATTAGCAAATGCCATTGCATCAAACCATCCTGAAGTATATTTAATGGTATTACTTGTTGACGAACGCCCCGAAGAAGTTACCGATATGGCACGGAATGTCAATGCCGAAGTTATTGCCTCTACTTTTGACGAACCTGCAGATCGTCATGTAAAAGTTGCCAATATTGTATTAGAACGGGCAAAACGCATGGTAGAGAGCGGTTTAGATGTGGTTATTCTCTTAGATTCTATTACCCGTTTGGCACGGGCATACAACACGGTAGCACCCTCATCCGGTAGAGTCCTTTCAGGTGGTGTTGACTCCAATGCACTTCACAAGCCAAAACAATTCTTCGGTGCAGCCAGAAATATTGAAAATGGTGGTTCATTAACAATTATTGCAACAGCACTAACCGAAACCGGCTCTAAGATGGACGATGTAATTTTCGAGGAATTTAAAGGTACCGGCAATATGGAACTGCAATTGGAGCGGAAACTCTCAAACAAACGGATTTATCCTGCCATTGATATTAATGCTTCAAGTACTCGTCGCGAAGAATTACTTTTAGAAGAAAATGTATTAAACAAAGTCCGTATCCTGCGAAAAGAAATTTTATCGGAAATGACCCCGGAAGAAGCAGTAACATTTTTAAAAGAACGAATGCGAGTCACCCGCAATAATGAAGAATTTTTGATTTCAATGAGCAGTATGTAAAAATAATTCCTAACTTTGAACTCTGAAAAAAATAACTGATATGGCAAAACCAAATGGTATTCCCAACGAAAACCTTATAAATATTATTGGTGCAGAAACCACTATAACCGGTGATATTGTCACTAAAGGCGATATTCGCCTTGATGGTAAATTAGAGGGCAATCTTCGTGTCGAAGGTAAAGTGATTATCGGTGAAACCGGACAGATTCAAGGAACCGTTTCATGTAAAAACCTTGAAGTACTTGGAAAAATCAATGGGAAAATTGAAGTTCGTGAACTATCAGTATTAAAAGCCAGTGCCACCCTTCAAGCCGACATGATTACTAAAAAACTCGGCGTAGAACCCGGGGCAGTTTTCACAGGCCACTGCCAAATGTCCGAAAAACCAAGTCATGAACCAAAAGCAACCATCACAAAAACAGAAGCCACCGCTGAATAACTATGTAAAGTATTCGTCACTTGCCATCCAAATGGCTGTTTTAATTGTCGTATTTGTTTGGGGCGGAAGAAAAT
>JALTEO010000233.1 GCA_027073875.1 Bacteroidales bacterium | reverse complement strand
GAATTCATCAATACACATTTCACACAAAAGAAAATTAAATCGCCGGGAATTTTAGTTAACGACTTAAAAGTATCAGGATATTACGGTTACAAAAAACCTTATTCAGGCAAATACGGTTATTACCGTCACAGCTATGGGTATGGTTACGGCTATGGTTATGGATACGGCTATGGGCATGGTTATTATGATGATGAAATACCACCGAAAGAAAGCATCTGGAAGCGGATTTTTAATAAAGGGAAGTCCTAATAACCTAAATCATAAGAGACCTTTCACATCCAAATTTCTAACAAATCCTTTCTCCAACGAAATAAAAGTTTCTGTGCTCACTACACCATCAATAGATTGAATCTTGCTGACAATCAGATTCTTTAAGTGCTCATTATCTTTTGCTACCAACTTTAACAACAGAGAGTATTTACCTGAAATATGATGACTCTCTATAATCTCCGGAATCTCTTTTATCTTGTTAAAGATTTGCTCATGAGAATGTAACTTAGTCAACAAAACCTGAATACCGATAAAAGCACAGGTATGATAACCCAATTTCTTCAAATCAATATTAATTGTTGACCCAACAATAATTTTTTTTGCTTTCATTTTATCTATTCGCTTATAGATAGCAGCATTCGATATGCCAATCTTTTGAGCTAACAGATTATAAGACATTTTTGCATCTCTAATCAAATGAGACAAGATTATTTTATCAATATCATCAACATCTCTCATGTTAATATTTTTTTAGTTTTTTGACTTTTTCATTAAAATAATCTCCAAAGATATACTTTTTTAAGTTTTTCATTAACTAATTATTGATAAAATCAAAAATTTCATTTTCTTTGTTTCATAAACAAAAACCACAATAATGATGAAAAAATTTGACCCTGCTTCTAATTTATATCAAGCAAAAACAATTACAGAGCACAATGGCGTAAACCCGTCCATAACTGATTCGGCAACATACTTTTTTGAATCCGGAGAAGAAATGACCGATTGTTTCCACGGCGAAAACAGTAATTTTCTGTATAGCCGCCATTGGAATCCAACAAATTTAGCATTATCACAAGCACTTGCCGCCATGGAAGGCACTGAATCTGCATGGGTTACCGGATCAGGAATGGCAGCTATCACAACCACCATATTACATTTGGTAAACAGTGGCGACCATATTGTTTCGAGTATGACAACTTACGGTGGCACTTTTGCTTTTTTCAAAAACTGGTTGCAAAAAATAAATGTAGAAGTATCATTTGTAGATATTACCAATGTTGCCGAAGTAGAAAAAGCCATTCGCCCCAATACCAAGTTGATTTACACGGAAACCATGACTAATCCGCTGTTACAAATTTCAGATGTTCCCGCTTTATCTGATATTGCACACAAGCATAATGTAAAACTGGTTGTTGACAATACTTTTACACCTATGATTTTCTCACCCTTTCAACTTGGTGCCGATATTGTAGTTTACAGCATGACTAAGTTTGTCAACGGGAAAAATGATACGACTGCCGGAGCCATTTGCGGCCCTACCGAACTGATAAATTCCATGATTGATTTGAATGACGGCACTGCCATGTTATTGGGTCCTGTCTTAGACCCAATGCGAAGCTCCAGCATTTTAAAAAACTTGTACACACTACATATCCGTATGAAACAACATAGCAAGAATGCTACTTATCTTGCTGAAAAACTAACCGAAGCAGGCATGGAAATAAATTATCCGGGACTACCTTCTCACCCAGGACACGAAATCATGAAAAGCACCATGAACGAAGAATTCGGCTATGGCGGAATGATTGCTTTTGACCTTGGAAATGCGGCAAATGCAAGCAAATTCATGAAAGCATTCCAAGCAAAAGGCGGAGGTTATCTTGCTGTTAGTTTGGGTTATTTCAAAACCCTGTTCAGTAATTCAGGAAAAAGTACTTCATCGGAAGTTCCCGAAGATATTCAGAAAAAAATGGGACTTACCGAAGGACTTATTCGCTTTTCCGTTGGCTTAGATAATGACATTGACCATTTACTCCATATTTTCATTGAAAGTCTGGAAGAAACAGGTGTTTTGAAAAAAGCATAAAACATTTTTAATTCCCGTAAATGAAATAATTATTAACCTGAGTTCGATATAATAAATGAATCACAGAAAACAAATAGGAATTAAGATTTTGAAAAGGAATCTTGCAGTCATAACGGGTTATTACAAAAGATTTCTTTTTAAAAGATTTTTTCTATTTGCTTTCCCTATAGGGCTT
>JALTEO010000232.1 GCA_027073875.1 Bacteroidales bacterium | reverse complement strand
GGATAATAACCATAGATTGTTTTTTCAACCAGGTCTATTAAATGAGATGGGGTCGATACATAAAATCTTATCTCAGCCTTTTTTGCCACAATCTCAAAAGCAACAAGGTCATCAACATCCAAAAAAGAGAACCAGCCGCTCTTTTTAAGTACAGCAAGGGCACTAAACATCTGTGCAGCCGCATCTATTTTCACCTCATTATCTTTAGAGACCTTCACCTCAACTGTTACCATCTCAAGCGATAATTTTTCCCTTTTTTTGAGTTTAAGAAAAACAGATAGTATATAAAAAAAGGCCATACTGAGAGCAAAAGCGAGGATAAATGCCAAGATCGCAAGCAAAAAAATTACAAATCTATCTAAAATTGTCTGAAAATTAAAACTCGCCATATTATTTTATTATAGCTGAAAATTGTTAAATGTTTAAGCATCAATCCATCATCCGCCAACTGGCGGAGGCAGAATCATAATCTAACTTGGTATTTTTTGCTACAATATAAACATGGTAAAACAAGCTCGAGTCTATATAAAGGGCGATGTTATTGGTATTGGATTTAGGGCTTGGACTAAAATAATGGCTAAACAAGTTGAAGGAATAACAGGTTGGGTAAAAAATGAGTATAATAGGCCGAATATTTTTGGAGTTGGTGGCGGAGTTGAAACAGTTATACAAGGAGAAGAAAAAAAGGTAAATCTGATGATAAAGAAGCTTGAAAAGGGCCCGCCAATCGCCCGCATTAATAACATAGAGATACTGTGGGAAAAACCTAATAAGGTATTTGAAGAGTTTAGAATTATTAAATGATAACTTTCCCTGCCTTTATCTTGACTAAACTGGAGATTAGTCTTACCGCTATTCTTTAAGTTAGCTGATTATGGTTCCTACTTTGTAACCACTTAAAATCTTCCAAAGGCTTCCTTTCTGTAAGATGTTGTAAAACAACATCTTAATATTATTACGTCTGCACAATGAGATAGCTGCTTTGTCAACGATATTAATTTTGTCGTCTTTAAAAGCCTGTTCAAAAGACAGTCTTTCAAATTTTTGAGCTTTTGGATTTAAGACAGGATCCTCTTCATATATCCCATCAACTTTAGTGGCCTTAACCAAGGTTTTACAATTCAACTCTAAAGCTCTTAAAGCGGCAGCGCTATCTGTTGTAATAAATGGTAAACCAGTTCCACCGCCTAATATCACAACTCTGCCTTTCTCGAGATGCCTTATCGCCCTCCTTCTAATAAACGGTTCAGCTACTTGTTTCATCTCAATTGCTGTTAACAGCCTTGCGCTCAATCCTTCCCTTTCCAACCTTTCCTGAAGAGCTAGTCCGTTAAAAATTGTTGCCATCATTCCCATATAATCCGCTGTAGACCGATCAACCCCTTTCTTACTCCCCGTCAAGCCCCTATAAATATTCCCCCCACCAGTGACTATAGCAATCTGCACACCAAGCCCCTTAGCTTTCTTGATCTCACGGGCAATATAACCCAAAAAGTCATAATCTATCCCAAACCGCCTTTTACCTTTAAACGCTTCTCCTGATAGTTTTAAAAGCACTCTCTTGTATTTGGTCTTCTTCTTTAGCCCCATTGATTAAATAATACCATTTTCTAAACATTTAGTACATTAATGATATTAAAACCTTCCTAAAAAATGTTTGCAGTTTACCACGCGAAGCTCCAACGTAGTTGGAATAAGACATGTCCCACTTCGCTCTCATTTTATTCAAGCTACGTTAGGGACACCACTTCTTTAATTTATTTTAAAGCAGATAATTAAAATAATGTGCCTGCACCTAACGTAGTTCCGACTTTAGTCGGAACGAAGTGGTGGACCTGAGGGGACTTGAACCCCTGACCTTCGCGCTGCCAGCGCGACGTTCTAGCCAACTGAACTACAGGCCCAAAAATTAATATTTGATTATATCTAAATTAGGATAAAAAATCTAAACAACTTTAACTAATCTGACAATATAGGATCAACACTTTTTGCCTTCCTTAGATAAAAGTTTGAACTCTGGCTATCTCCCAATTTAAGATAAAATATATGCAAGGCATACAACACATCCCTTGCCTTAGGATTTTTTCCTAAAAGAGCTTTCGCCTTGCTTATTTTAAATAATATTTTATTTTCATCACTAAAAACCTTTCCATCTATCCTTTTACCAAATATCCCCTCCGCCTTTGATAGCTCAGATTTAAAAATAGGTGTCCTTCTTATTTTTTTTAAAAAAAATACTGTCGCAGACTCTTCATTA
>JALTEO010000231.1 GCA_027073875.1 Bacteroidales bacterium | reverse complement strand
CCCATTTTTTTAGAAAAGTTATTGTAATTAATTAAAAACCTTTATATTTGCACTGTTTTTATGATAGAATTTCAGGGGGCGGAAGTCCCCTGTCTTATTAAATATGAAACAAGAAGATTTGATTAACGGCATATCAAAATTAGTTGAAGACAACGGTTTCTTTGTTGTTGATATTCAGATGAATACCAATGGCAAAATATTGGTGTTTATGGATGGTTTGACACGGAAAGTAACCATAGAAGATTGTATTGCCGTATCTCGTTCTATTATGAATAGCAATGAGGAAATAGCAGAAAAATACGGTATTGAAGTTTCTTCTCCCGGGCTGGATCATCCGTTTAAGGTGCTGAAACAGTATCAAAAAAATATTGGCAATGAAGTAACAATATTATTGAAAGACGGTAAACGGTTCTCGGGGAAACTGACAAAAGTAGATTCCGATAAAATTCTTTTGGAAGAAATCAAGATAAGAAAAGAAAAAAAGAAAAAAATAGAAGAAAAAATAAATCATGAGTTTAGCTATGAACAAATAAAAACAACCAAACAAATTATATAAATTTTATTCATAATGGGAAAAATAAATTTAATAGAAACCTTTTTGGAATTTAAAGAAGTCAAAAATATTGACAGACCTACCTTAATGAGTATTTTGGAAGATGTCTTTGTTACTGCTATTACCAAGCAATTTGGCAGTTCCGATAATTTTGATGTTATCGTAAATGTTGATAAAGGTGACCTTGAGATATGGCGTAACCGGACAGTTGTGGCAGACGATGATTTTGAAGATGAAATTACGGAAATTCCGTTGTCGGCAGCACAAGAAATCGATCCGGATTATGAGATAGGTGAAGAAGTTTCAGACGCATTAGAACTGTCTGATTTTGAACGAAGGACAATCCTAACTATCCGGCAAACACTTGCTCAAAGGGTGTCTGATGTAGAAAAAAATGAAATTTATTTTAAATTTAATAATCGAGTCGGGGAACTAATTACCGGAGAAGTACATCAAATTTGGAAAAAAGAAATTCTCATTTTAGATGATGACGGACATGAACTAATCTTACCAAAACAAGAACAAATTCCAAGTGATCATTTTAGGAAAGGTGATTCAATTCGTGCGGTAATCGTTAAAGTAGAAATTAGAGGTACCAGTCCGTTAATTTTACTTTCGCGGACATCACCTGTTTTCCTTGAACGGTTGTTTGAGTTAGAAGTGCCTGAAATATTTGACGGGCTAATTACCATTAAAAAAATTGTACGGGTGCCGGGCGAACGCGCCAAAGTAGCTGTTGAATCGTACGATGACAGAATTGATCCTGTTGGTGCTTGTGTTGGCATGAAGGGCTCCAGAATCCATGGGATTGTCAGAGAATTACAAAATGAAAATATAGATGTTATTAATTTTACAACAAATACACAGTTGTATATTACGCGTGCACTAAGTCCTGCCAAAATCAGTAATATTAAAATAGACGAAGAAAATCATCATGCCGATGTTAGTCTTAGTGCCGATCAAGTATCGTTAGCAATTGGGAAAGGCGGATTTAATATTAAACTTGCAAGTCAACTAACCGGATACGAGATAGATGTATATAGAGACGGAGAAGACATAGAGGACGAAGATGTAAAATTGGAAGAATTCGCCGATGAGATAGACGAATGGATAATAGACGAATTGAAATCAATTGGTTGCGATACGGCAAAAAGTGTTTTACGCATTTCACCCAAGGACTTGGAAAAGAGAACAGACTTGGAAGAAGAAACAATTCAAGATGTTGTTAATATTTTGAAGTCTGAATTTGAATAAATAAATTATATTTGAACTAATATTTGTTTTTAATGAGATTAAGCAAAGCGGCAAAAGAGTTTAATGTTGGCATATCAACAATTGTGGAATTCCTTGAGGGAAAAGGAATTAAATTGGACGCAAATCCAAATGCCAAAATTGATGATGAGACTTATCATATACTGGAACAAGAGTACAGTAAGGATAAGAAAACCAAAGAACGGTCAGAAGAAAAGTCTAAGATTATTCATTCGGGGCAAAAACTTGAAACCATTGAGATTGATGAAAATATTACACCAACTCACACTCCCAAGGATGAAGAACCGGATAATATTATTTTAATTACAGATACAAATGCAGACATTGTTGATGAAAGTACAACAGTAGTACCGGAAAAAGAAAAGCCCAAACTATCTAAGCCAAAGATTTTGGGGAAAATAGATCTTGACAAAAAGAAAACAAAAAAAGAAGAAATACAGGAAAAACCAAAAGTTACAGAGGAAAAGATTAAGCCGGAAACTACAAAGATAAAAATTGAGCCAAAAGAAGAAAAAAAACTAAAAGTATTAGGAAAGATTGAATTACCGGAAGAAAAGAAAAAAATAAAACAAAAACAAATACCGAAAAAAGAAGAACCGAAACCTATAGTAGAAGAAAAACCGGTGCTAACCGAGAAAAAAGAAGATTTAGTATCAACGGAAAAAGAAGAGAATCCTCCCCGGAAAAAAGAAGAAGAAGTTATTCATGCAAAAGCAGAAAAGCTAACAGGACCAAAAGTATTAGGTTCCATTGAATTACCAGAGAAGAAAAAGAAAGAATCCAAACCCAAAGAAAAATCCAAAAATAAACTGGTTGCATCGTCCAAAGAAGAATTTGGACGCAAGAAAAAGAAAAAAAGAGAACGGATAAAAAAAGGCGATAAGGGGGCAAAATCATCAAGGAGAAAAGAACCCAGAAAAGAAATTAGCGAAGAAGATGTTCAAAAACAAATTAAAGAAACGCTAGCCCGCTTAACCAATAAACAAAAGAACAAAGGAGTAAAACACCGGAAAGATAAGAGAGAAGCTGTTCGTGAAAAAATACAACAACAGGAGAGATTAGAAGAAAAAGAAAAAACTGTTTTAAAAGTTGCAGAGTTCGTTTCGGTTAATGAGATAGCAACTATGATGAATGTACCCGTTGTTGATGTTATTTCTACTTGTATGTCGGTGGGATTATATGTTGCAATAAATCAACGGTTAGATGCTGATGCTATTTCCCTTGTGGCAGAGGAGTTTGGGTTTACGGTTAATTTTGTTTCTGCAGAAACGGAAGATGAGGTAGTGATAGAAGAGGAAGATAATGAAGAAGATTTACTACCAAGACCTCCTATTGTAACAGTTATGGGACATGTTGACCACGGGAAAACCAAACTGTTGGATTATATCAGAGATGCAAATGTAGTTGCCGGAGAAGCCGGAGGTATTACGCAACATATAGGTGCTTACAGCGTGGATGTTAATGGAAAGGAAATTACATTTTTAGACACTCCCGGACACGAAGCTTTTACGGCTATGCGTGCCAGAGGAGCACAAGTTACAGATATAGCAATTATTGTTGTTGCGGCTGATGATGGACTTATGCCACAATCTATTGAAGCAATTAATCATGCTCAAGCGGCAGGCGTTCCCATGATTTTTGCTATTAATAAGATTGATAAACCATCGGCAAACCCTGAAAAAGTTAAAGAGCAACTATCCCAAATGAACATTTTGTTGGAAGACTGGGGAGGAAAATTTCAATCACAAGAAATTTCAGCTAAACAGGGAACCAATATTGATTTATTGCTCGAAAAAGTTTTATTAGAAGCCGAATTATTAGATTTAAAAGCTAATCCTAATGCTAAAGCTTCGGGTGTTGTTATTGAATCGACACTGGAAAAAGGACGAGGTTATGTTTCTACTATCTTAGTTCAACGAGGCACTTTAAAAATGAAAGATATTGTTGTTGCAGGAAGTTATTTTGGACATGCAAAAGCAATGTTTAATGAAAGAAATAAAAAAATTGAAGAAGCAGGACCTTCCAAACCACTTATTCTATTAGGACTTAACGGAGCACCGCAAGCCGGCGACAAATTTAAAGTGGTAGAATCTGCCGCTGAAGCGAAAGAAATAACAATAAAACGACAACAACTTATTAGGGAACAGTCATTTAGAACAAAGAAACATATTACGCTTGATGAAATTGGGCGTCGTCTGAAAATTGGTAACTTTAAAGAATTGAATTTTGTTGTAAAAGGAGATGTGGATGGTTCTATTGAAGCCATGTCTGATGCTATTATCAAACTATCAAATGATGAAATTCAGGTTAATGTTATCCATAAAGCTGTCGGGCAAATTTCAGAATCGGATGTAATGCTTGCTGCTGCTTCCGATGCCGTGATTCTTGGTTTTCAAGTTAGACCATCGCTTGCTGCACGACAATTAGCCGAAAAAGAAGAAGTTGAAATACGACTATATTCAATTATCTACGATGCAATAAATGAGATAAAAGATGCTATGGAAGGCATGTTATCTCCTGAAATAAAAGAAACCATACAAGGAAGTGCCGAGGTCAAAGAAGTATTTAAAGTTAGTAAAGTTGGTAAAATTGCCGGCTGCCAAGTACTTGAAGGAAAAATTCTTCGCGATTCACATGTTCGTATTATTCGTGATGGAATTGTTATTTATACCGGTGTTCTTGAATCGCTTAAACGATATAAAGATGATGTCAACGAAGTTAAAAGCGGAATGGAATGCGGCTTGAATGTGGAGAATTTTAAAGATATTAAAGTAGGTGATGTGATTGAAGCATTTATGGAAACCGAGGTAAGAAGAAAACTTTAATCCGGTTAGGCATGAGTCCTTTATTAAGCCGGTCGTCTTCTTTTTCAAAATTAGGGTGGTTTTTATTCATTGTTCTTCTGTCTTTTCTTTTAGCTATTTTTATTTCTTTCTTGGTAATAATTTTATCCCATCAAGACCCTGCGGCTTTATCTGATACTTCAACACTTATCCGGACAGGAAATATCCATATTCTAAAATATTTACAGATAATCCAGTCAGTCTTTTTATTTATTGTTCCACCTGTTATTTTTGCTTTCTTCGTTACTAAAAATCCGGGAAAATGGCTGAAAACCAACAAAGGCATTTCATGGCAAACTCTGATACTGCTTTTCTTTGTGATGTTGTCGATGTTCCCTGTAACCAATTTTTTGGCAGAAATTAATCAAACTTTTCGTCTCCCTGATTTCTTAAGCGGTGTTTATGATTGGATGAATCAAAAAGAACAGGAATTAGCTGTGCTAACAGAGCAGTTTCTAAAAGCCGATTCCGTAAGCGAATTTATATTGAATTTTGTGATGATTGCATTAATTCCGGCAATTGGAGAAGAGTTATTATTTCGCGGTGTACTTCAAAAAATATTTTCAGAATGGACAAAAAATATTCATTGGGGTATTTTTATTACCGCATTCTTGTTTAGTGCCGTTCATATGCAATTTTTAACTTTTTTACCCCGTTTTTTCCTTGGTATAATCTTTGGCTACCTGTTGGTATGGACACAGTCACTTTGGGTGCCTATTCTTGCACATTTTTTTAACAACGGATTTGCTGTTATTGTTTCTTATCTGACGCAAAAACAGAATATTAGTAAAGATGTTGAAAATATTGGACAATCAGGTAATTTTTTTTGGTTAAGTTTGTTTAATCTTTTGATAGTAATTGTGCTCTTATTTTTTATTTACAAATTTGAAACGGACTTAAAATCTAAAGAAAGTGAAAACAAATCCGATGGTTAAAGGCAATTTTATTGAAGTCGGCAAAATTATTTTTTTGCTTATGGATAATTTTAATATGCGTTTAATATATTGAGACAAAATTGATGTAAACAATGTTAGTAAAAACTTACGGTGCAGCAATTTTTGGTATTGATGCTACAATTATTACGGCAGAGGTTAATATTTCTCAAGGTATGAAATTCTTTTTAGTGGGATTGCCTGATAATGCCGTAAAAGAAAGCCAGCAACGCATTGATTCTGCCTTAAAATCAAATAATTACAGGATTCCTAAGAAAAAAGTAGTTATCAATTTGGCACCTGCCGACATCCGCAAAGAAGGTTCGGCATATGATTTAACGATGGCAATGGGGATTTTAGGAGCCGCTGAATTGATAGATCAATCTCAGTTGTCGGAATTTGTAATTATGGGCGAGTTGTCTCTTGACGGAAGCATCCGTCCCATAAAAGGTGCACTGCCCATTGCTATTGAGGCACGGAAACAAGGATTTAAAGGTTTATTCGTTCCACTTGAAAATGTAAAAGAAGCCGCTGTAGTCAGCGATTTGGATGTTTATGGCGTAACTCATATTAATGAGGTTGTTGATTTTTTCAGGGGGAATACTGATTTAAAACCGGTTAGCATCAATACACGGGAACTTTTTTATCAAAATTTAAATCAATATCCGTTCGATTTTTCGGAAGTCAAAGGACAACAAGATGTGAAACGGGCACTGGAGATTGCGGCTTCCGGCGGACATAACATTATTTTAATTGGTCCTCCCGGCTCAGGGAAAACAATGTTGGCACGACGCATCCCGTCTATTTTACCGCCGTTAAGTTTACAAGAAGCTTTAGAAACCACAAAGATTCATTCCGTTGCCGGACAAATTGATGAAAACTTGTCGTTAATGACCGAACGCCCTTTCCAGTCACCGCATCATACAATCTCCGATGTTGCACTTGTCGGCGGCGGTGCTTTTCCGCAACCCGGACAAATCTCACTTGCCCATAACGGTGTATTGTTTTTAGACGAATTGCCGGAGTTTAAACGCACCGTTTTAGAGGTTATGCGACAACCACTCGAAGACCGTGTCATTAATATTTCAAGAGCTAAATTCTCAGTCCAATATCCTGCAAGTTTTATGTTAGTGGCAGCAATGAATCCTTGTCCTTGCGGCTACTATAATCACCCTGATAAAGACTGTGTCTGCTCTATCAACGAAATCAAACGGTATTTGCATAAACTGTCAGGTCCGTTGCTCGACAGAATTGATATTCATTTGGAAGTTATTCCTGTTCCGTTTAATAAACTTAGCGAGGAGGAAGGTGGAGAGAAAAGTGAAGTTATTCGCCGACGGGTGGAGAAAACACGGAAAATACAAGAAGAAAGATATAAAGATAGTGATACGGTTCACAATAATTCTCAGATGACACCGTCAATGATTCAAAAATATTGCCGGATAGATGATACGGGAAAAGTATTATTGAAAAATGCGATGAATAAGCTTCAACTTTCTGCTCGTGCCTACGACCGTATTTTAAAAGTATCCCGTACGATTGCCGATATGGATAACTCTGAAATTATTCAGCCGCACCATTTGGCTGAAGCCATCAATTTCAGGAGTTTAGATAAGGAAGGTTGGCTGGGATAACACTAGAACAAAAACACAGCGAACTTTGAATAAAACATCCGATGACTTCAAGTCATCGAATGTTTTTAGAAGGTTTGACAAACGCCAATAGGATGATGCCTTTTTTCTTCCGTCATGAACTTGATTCAGCATCTGTTGAAGACTTGTAGAAACCCCAATGAAAACATCTGCCAATTTGAATGGGATCCTGAAACAAGAGGATGACGAAAGGATTTCGAGGGCAAGCCAATTCGGCATAGATTTTTCGGAAAGAAATTCTATCAATAAGTTTTAAAATAGTTTTTCCTTAACAAAAGTTTAATAATTTTGTAAAATCAAAAGGAAAAAAACTGACACTTATGGAAATCTTAACAACCGAATTAATTCGTGAGGCAGATGCATAT
>JALTEO010000230.1 GCA_027073875.1 Bacteroidales bacterium | reverse complement strand
GAACACAAGAAGCCACAGCACGAAAATATGGTTTTGCCAAAGTCTCAAAACTGAAATTGTATGTCGCCCAGCAAATTAAGCAGTTTGTAGGCAAAGGCGGTTACCTTTTTGCAATGTGTTCGGCAACCGACACCTACGATATTGCTTTGGCAGCACAGAATACTGATATTTGTGCTTCGATATATGATGGTGACCCTGCCGACCCCAACGCACAACAAAAATTGGATTTCTCGCAAACATTTGCCTTTGAGAATTTCACTTTGGTAAAAGACCCTTACGAATATGAATTTTCAAATATTGATGTGACCAAAACGCGTAAAGTGCCAAAAGATCAGGATTATTTTACCCTGTTTGAATACTCTGCCAAATGGGATCCTATTCCCACTATCTTATGCCAAAATCACAAAAACATGATTAAAGGTTTTATGGGGCAGACAACAGCTTTCAACGAAGATGTAATTAAAAAAAATGTACTGATAATGGGTGAAAATAAAGCCGCTCACGAAGCCCGCTATATCCACGGCGAATACGGTAAGGGGATGTGGACATTCTACGGTGGTCACGACCCCGAAGACTTTCAGCATTTTGTGTATGACCCGCCAACAAATTTAGACCTTTATCCCAATTCTCCCGGATATCGTCTGATTTTGAATAATATCCTTTTCCCTGCTGCTAAAAGGAAAAAGCGAAAAACTTAATTTATCATTACCACCCAATAGTGTAACATCACCGAAACTTTTGCCAATAGTTTGTCTAATAACAACTAAAAAAACTTCGTTAATTTTTGTGAAAACTTTAAGTAACCTTGTGAAACAAAATAAAGTATCACAAAGAACACCAAGAAGCACAGAGTTACACAAAGGAAAACTTAGTGGAGCTTTGTGGCAACCTTTGAACAACTTTGTGAAACAGAAAAATATCGCAAAGAATCACTAAGACACACAAAGAAAAAAACACACAAGCAGGATAGTAACGATTTGTTACATTTTTTTCAATTATCATTTCCTAAATAATTTTTTTTCGTAAGTTTGCTTTTCCAAAAAATCACTTATTATGGACGAAGAAGTAGCAATGTTATTTGAAGATGCCGAAGAACGATTCGAAAAAGCAATAGAGCATTTAAAACACGAATTGGTAAAACTGCGTGCAGGAAAAGCTGACCCACATATCCTCGACGGTCTTATGGTTGATTATTACGGGACTGCAACACCTTTAACTCAAGTTTCTAATGTGAATACACCCGATCCGAGAACGATTGCTATTCAACCGTGGGAAAAAAAACTGATTCCGGTTATCGAAAAAGCCATCTTGGAAGCCAACATTGGATTAAATCCTGATAATAACGGTGAATTAATCCGCCTGTTTATTCCGCCATTAACGGAAGAACGCCGTAAAGATTTGGTAAAAAAAGTAAAACAGGAAGGCGAAACTACAAAAATCAGTGTTCGCAATATTCGTCGTGATGTGTTGGAAGAACTGAAAAAATTACAAAAAGACGGATTACCTGAGGATGAGGTAAAAACCAAGGAACACGATTTGCAAAAGATGGTAGATGATAACATCAAGGAAATTGACGATATTACCAAAAAGAAAGAAACAGACATTATGACCATTTAGGTAGAAAGTTAAGGAACACATCAAATTGGAAGCCGTAAAGACACAAGGAATCGTCCTGCAAAATATCAAATACGGCGACAATAATCTCATAAGTCATATTTTTACAGAGAGTCACGGTCGGCTCTCTTTTTTTGTGCGGGGTTCATCAAAAAAGAAAAATAAATACAAAAACTTATTATTTCCGCTCAGTATCTTGGAAATGGATTTTTCTTTCTCCGAAAAAAAAACACTTCAATATTTTAAAGAAATCGGCTTTACTGACAAACCGGTAGATTTTTTTTCTGTGCCCGAAAAGTTACCGGTAGTATTTCTATTGTCGGAATTATTTGAAAAAACAATAAAGTCTGATGATCGAAATCAAGATATTTTTGAATTTCTGTCTCACACCATCTACAGTTTACAAACGAATAAAGACATCCGCAACACTTGGTTCATTCAGGTGTTAGTATCTTATTTACAGTTGCTCGGCATTGCTCCAAAGTCTGATTTGTCGGCATCATTTTTTGATTTGGAAAACGGAAACTTTACAAAAACCAAACCCATACAATCGGTTTTTTTGAATCAAGATGAAACACAATACTTTTTACAGTTGCTCAACAACCGGAATTTTGACAAACCTCCTTTGATACCAAAAGAAAGGCGACTCATTATGAT